>JAJYOQ010000601.1 GCA_021796135.1 Bacteroidota bacterium | reverse complement strand
ATATGGAAAGTATTAAGATTCAAAAGCAGATAAATTATATTCAACATAACCTTTGGGGATAATCCATTTACCTTTTTTAATGGAAGTGATTAATAAGATTTCGAGTTCTCCATTTTGTTTTCTATAGGGGACTACTGCAGATTGATTAAAATTGAATTCAAGCTTCAACTAATTACCTTAAAATCATATAAGCGAATCTGAAAATATTCATTTAATCTATTTATTGTTGTTAGCATAAATTAATGATTTATCTTTTTTATCTTAAAGGTACAAAATAAAAACAATTTGTGGTTTATTACAATATCTTATGAAGATTAAAGAAAATTATTCTCTTTTGAATCTTAATACTTTCCATATCAATGCTTCGGCAAAATATTTTGTTGAGGTATCTTCGGTATTTGAAATGGAAAAAGTCTTAAAAGAAAATTTTATTAAAAATGAATCTATCCTTATTTTAGGCGGGGGAAGCAATATTTTATTCACTAAAGATTTTAACGGCTTAGTAATAAAAAATTCAATTAAAGGTATAAAAGTAGTTAGTGAGAATGACAGTGAAATATTAATCGAAGCCGGAGCCGGTAATCTTTGGGATGATTTAGTCGGATATTGTGTTATGAACAACTACAGCGGAATTGAAAATTTGACCTTAATTCCGGGAACGGTAGGCGCTGCTCCAATTCAAAATATTGGCGCTTACGGTCAGGAACTTAAAAATTCCTTTTACTCTTTAGAGGGAATATTGTTTGATAATTTAATCACAAAAAGTTTTCACATCGATGAATGTAATTTTGGTTATCGCAATAGTATTTTTAAAAATGAACTCAAAAATAAGATTGCAATCACCTCAGTTACTTTTAAACTAAACAAAGAATTTTATCCTAATATAGATTATTCCGATCTGAAAGAGGAAATAAAAGGGAAAAGTACTTCTAAAATCTCTATAAAAGATGTTAGCGAAGCAGTAAGAAAAATAAGAAATAGAAAACTCCCCAATCCGAGCGAAATTGGAAATGCCGGAAGCTTCTTTAAGAATCCTGAAATTTCGAAAGAACATTTTCTCGAAATTCAAAGTAAATTCCCATCTATTAAAGGATATCCTCAGCAAAGCGGAATGATAAAAATTTCAGCAGCGTGGTTAATTGAGCATTGCGGCTGGAAAGGGAAGTCACTAGGAAATGCTGCAGTTCATACAAACCAGCCATTAGTTCTTGTAAATTTTAGCGGCAATGCATCCGGTACTGAAATTTTGCAATTATCTGATCAAATCAAAAATTCGGTAAAGAATATATTTGACATTATTTTGGAAGAAGAAGTTAATATCTTTTAATTGACTTTGATATTTGTTAAATCGATTTATACGCTAATAAGAATAAAAAAGGACATTTCTTAATAATTAGAATATATTTCTCGAACTTTTTGAATATTTATCCATGTTATGAAGATAACAATTATTTATTTTGATTGTTAGTAGATTTACTTCAGTTGATAAATAAAATATTTCAGATTATAATAATTAAGAGCAAGGAGAACTAAATGTCAGTTAAAATAGGAGAAAAAGCACCGGAATTTACACTTAAAGACCAAAACGGCAATGATGTTTCTCTAAAGGAATTTATTGGTAAGAACGTCGTTTTATTATTTTTCCCATTAGCCGGGTCTTCAGTTTGTACTGCAGAGATGTGCAAGATTAGAGATGAGATGCATGATTACGAAAAACTAGATGCCCAAATTCTAGGTATAAGTGTTGACAGTCCCTTCGCATTAAAAATGTGGTCGGAAAAGAACAATTATGATTTTCCATTATTAAGTGATTTTAATAAAGATGTATCTGCTGCTTATGATTCTCTTTATGAGATATTTGGGGCAGGGAAGTATAATTATAAAGGTGTTTCCAAGCGTTCCGCTTTTGTAGTTGATAAATCCGGTAAAATCAAATACATCGAAATATGCCCTACACCCGGAGATCAGCCAAATTATGAAATGATTGAAAGGGCTCTGGTAAGTTAACTTATGATAAAGAATTTGACGCCTGAGGAAATAAAAGAGATTCTTCTATACAAGGGAAATGCCCGTTTAATAGATGTAAGAGAAGAGTGGGAACATAAAATTGCCAGAATTGATAATTCAGAGTTAATGCCTTTAAGCAACTTTAGCGAATTCTTACCGAAACTTAATCCGGAAGAAATGATCATTTTGTATTGTCATCATGGGACCCGAAGCTATACAGTTGCCTCATATCTCTATCGAAATGGATTTAAAAATGTAATCAATATGGAAGGCGGTATTGATGCATGGTCAGAAGCAGTAGATGATAAAATTCCACAATATTAATAAAATTGGAGTTCATTATGTTAACAGAAGGTAAAAAAGCACCAAGTTTTAAATTAAAGGATCAAGACGGAAATTATGTTTCGTTGAAAGATTTTATCGGCAAGCAAATAGTTCTATATTTTTATCCAAAGGATGATACTCCGGGCTGCACAAAAGAAGCCTGCAGTTTTAGAGATAATTTTCCTGATTTTAAGGATATTAATGCCGTAATTTTAGGTGTCAGTCCTGATTCACCGGCATCACATAAAAAATTTATTTCAAAATATAATTTACCATTTACACTATTAAGTGATGAGGATAAGGAGACGTTAGAAAAATACGAAGTATGGAAAGAGAAGAATATGTATGGTAAAAAATATTTGGGGGTTGAGAGAACTACATTTATAATAGACGAAGAGGGGAAAATCAAGAAAATATTTTCTAAAGTAAAAGTTGACGGACATGATAAAGAGGTTTTAGAAGTCATTTCAAAAAAATAAGAAAAGGAGGGAAAATGATTTATGCTACAAGGCGTGCTACTTTTAATGCTGCTCACCGCTTATTCAGAGCTGAATTAAGCGATGAGGAAAATCTAAAACTACCAGGAAAA
>JAJYOQ010000080.1 GCA_021796135.1 Bacteroidota bacterium | reverse complement strand
TTGTTTAAAGAACTTTTAATTGGAGTAACAAATTTTTTCAGAGATCCTGAATCTTTCGAGAGGTTAAAAAAGATATTATCAGAATTGGTCAAAAGTAAACCGGAGGATAGTAAGATAAGAATCTGGGTTCCCGGATGCTCTACCGGCGAAGAAGCTTATTCGATTGCGATTATATTAAAAGAATGTATGCATGAAACGAAGAAAAATTTGAACGTACAAATATTTGCGACAGATATTGATAGTAATGCAATAGATAAAGCTCGTATTGGCTTATTTTCCGGGATTGAAGCCGACGTTAGTAAGGAACGCTTAAAAAATTTTTTTACAATAGAAAAGAATTTCTTTCATATCAGAAAAGAAATTAGAGAAATGCTGGTCTTTGCTCCTCAAAACCTAATTAAAGATCCTCCCTTTACGAAATTAGATCTAATATCATGCAGAAACCTTCTAATTTATTTTAATGCAGAATTACAAAAAAAAATTATTCCCATTTTCCATTATAGCCTCTTACCCGGCGGAATTCTTTTCCTTGGATCGTCAGAAACAATTAGCGGGTTTGTTGACCTGTTTTCAATGGCAGATAAAAAATGGAAATTTTATAAAAGACGAGATTCTATTTACTCTGGTCAGTCTTTTATTGAATTTCCTGTGTCCAAACCAATCGAAAAAATTAATGAGAATAAAATGAAAATAAATCCGGAAAAAGATATTGCCCGGCTAGCTGAAAAAATCATCTTGCAAAGTTACTCCCCAAATTGTGTGATAATAACAGAGCACGGTGATATAGTTTATATACACGGCAGAACCGGCAAATATCTTGAGCTGACTAATGGCGAAGCAAAGATGAACATTTATGAAATGGCGAGGGAGGGATTAGAACAAGAGCTTAAAACAGCTATTAGAAAAGTATTATCTGCGAAAAAGACATTGACAGTCGAAGGAATAAGAATTAAAGCTAACAAGAGTAGTCATTTAATAAACCTGACTGTTAAACCAATTAACGAACCTGCAGAAATGACGGGCTCACTGCTAATAATCTTTGAGGATGTCTTACCCCTCAAAAAAATCAAGAGCACTAAGAATATTCATCATGAAAAAAGATCTGAAAAAATTGTTAAAGATCTAGAACGTGATTTAAAAGCGGCTAAAGAAAATCTAAGATCTACAATAGAAGAACTGGAAACTTCAAATGAAGAGCTAAAATCAACTAACGAAGAAATGCAGTCGACTAATGAAGAGATGCAAAGTTCAAATGAAGAATTGGAAACTTCTAAAGAAGAATTGCAGTCACTAAACGAGGAATTAATTACCGTCAATACTGAATTACAAAATAAAAACGATGAATTATCAATTATCAATAATGATATGAAAAACCTTCTGGATAGTATTGATATACCCACTATCTTCTTAGATAATGATTTATTGATAAAGAGATTTACATCTCATGCAACAAAGGTTGTAAACCTAATAAGTTCTGACATCGGTAGACCGATAAATCATATTGCTACAAATTTTAAGTATGAAAAATTAGTCGAGGATGCGAAGGAAGTTTTAAGAACACTTGTTTTTAAGGAAGTAGAATTACAAGCAAATGACGGTATTTGGTATCATATGCGAATATTGCCTTATCGTACAATTAGCAATGTTATTGACGGAGTTGTAATTACTTTTTCAAATATTAATAGTTTAAAGATTGCCTACGAGCAAATCAATAATTTGAGCAGAAATATTCAATATACAAGTGATTATGCAGATAATATTATAAATACTATTAGGGAATCTCTTCTCGCACTTGATATGGATCTGAAAGTTCTGTCGGCTAATAAGTCTTTTTATAAAATGTTCGATTTATCAAGTCAGAATACTATAGGAAAATTTATTTACGAACTCGATGATAAAAAATGGGAGATACCAGAACTTAGGGAACTTCTAGAACAGATAATTCCCAAAAATAATTTTTTTGAAGATTATGAAGTAAATTACAATTTTAAAAACGGCAATAAGAAAAAATTAATATTAAATGCCCGTCAAATATTTCATAATGGAAAAGAAACCAAGCTGATTTTACTCGCAATTAGCGACAAAGCTTAAAATGGAAAGGAAAAAAATGAAACGAATAATGAAAGAATCAAAAGGAAATACTTCTAAAAGAGTAGTTAGAAAAAAAACTATAAAAAAAGATTTCCAGGATAATAAAATTGCAGATGTTAATAAACTTGTTGAATTACTTCAAATACATCAGGTTGAGTTGGAACATCAAAACCAGGAGCTGAGGATTACTCAAGAAGAACTTGAAGTATCCAGAAATAAATATGTAAATTTATTTGATTTCTCACCAATTCCATATTTTACTCTAGATGATAAAGGAATTATCAATGAAGTGAATTTAAGCGGCGGCAAAATGCTTAATGTCGATAGGAGCAAATTGGTTGGTAAAAACTTTATTCTCCATGTTATGCCGGATGAAAAGGACATATTCTATTCTTTTATCAAAAATGTTTTTAATTCAAAGATAAAATGCTCTTGTGAATTAAAATTAATCAGTAAAGATAAAGATATCCTAAATGTTCTATTGGAAGGATTTGCCCTGGATGATACGCTTGAAGAAAAAAGAAAATGTCAAATTGCAATTATTGACATGACAGAATATAAGCGAATTGAAAATAATTTAAAAAAATCTATGGAAGAACTTAGCTTGCTAAATGCTACAAAGGATAAATTCTTTTCAATCATTGACCATGATTTAAGGAGCCCATTCCAGGGATTGATAAGTTCTTCAGAATTGCTTGCCATGGAAATAGATAGTTTATCAAAGGAAGAGATTCAACTTTTTAGCAAAGGACTATATAATAGTTTAAGAAATCTATACGGATTGTTAGAAAATTTGCTAAAATGGTCAATGGTGCAAAGGGATATGATTGAATTTAAACCAGTTAATATTGACCTCTATGAATTAGTAAATAAAATTATTGAATTATCTATTCAAAATGCTGAGAAAAAGAATATTTCTATAATCAATAATATTGGCACCGGCACTTTAGTTAATGCCGATTTAGATATGCTTAAGTCGATATTTCAAAATCTTATAACAAATGCTGTCAAATTCACTAAATCAGAAGGACGAGTAATCGTTACCGCAAAAAACAAAGATGATATTGTAGAAATTTATGTCGATGATTCAGGAATTGGTATAGAATTTGAGAAAATTTCTAAATTATTTAGCTTTCACGCAATAAATACAACAGATGGGACAGCCGGAGAAAAAGGCACCGGTCTTGGATTGCCTCTTTGTAAGGAATTAATTGAAAAAAATAATGGTAAAATTTGGGTTGAAAGCATATTAGGGAAAGGAACAAAGTTTACATTTACTTTGCAAAAAGGATTTTTATAGTTATATTATATTCAAATTAATACAAGTTCTTCGTTAAAATACTCTTATTCAGCAGATTTGACACTCCAGCAAAAATTTGAAAATCGATTAATATATATGGCTAAAATCCGGATTATACTTATTGAAGATAATAGACTTTTGCGGGACGGCATTGCCTCAATGCTCAAAAAGCAAACCGATATGAATGTTGTTGCTACTATCGGCAACGGTGAAAACATATTGCTGCTGACAGCTAAAGTTAAACCTGATATAGTTCTACTTGATCTCGGTTTACGAAATCAAAACAGTTTACAAGTTGTAAAAATAATAAAACAGCATTTTGAAAAAACAAAAGTAATTGTAATGGATCTTATCCCATTGCAGACTGATGTACTTGAATTTGTTGAGGCAGGAGTATCCGGATTTATTCTTAAAGATGCTAATATTGCTGATTTTTTTAGGACTATAAGAGCAGTTTATCAGGGTGAAGAGGTATTACCTCCTCATTTGACCGGTTCGTTATTTTCTCAAATAGTTGAGCATGCAATAAATGGATCAAATCATACAATAATCCAAGAATCCGTTCGTATGACAAAGCGCGAGAAGCAGGTAATTGCATTAATTGCCGATGGCTGCAGTAATAAAGAAATTGCACAAAATCTTCATCTTTCTACTTATACAGTTAAAAGCCATGTACATAACATATTAGAAAAACTTGCTCTTAATACTCGTGTGCAAATTGCAAAGCACGCTCATTTTTCACAAATGCAAAAAACTACCGCAGATACTTCAGCTTCGACTGTCGAATAATTTATTAAATGCTCCTTTCCCAAAAAATCTAATTCTTTTTTCATCCCTTTGCACTATTTCCTTATTTTACAAAAATCCCTATAATTTATTGAGGTATAGAAAAGAATTATCTAAGACTCTTCTATTCGGAATTATTGTTTTAAAAGCTTAAATGTTTGAGAAGCAAGCGGATAGTCAATTATGGGATTTTAATGATAAAAATAAGGAAATTTAAATTTGCAGTTATCAATAAACGATATGCAGGAAACAGAAAATCTCAAGGAAAATTTACCAGAAAATAATCGTTATAATTTATTTCACAAATTTTTTCTAGAAGTTTCTGCGATTACAACATTTACAGCACGTTTTTTCAAAGAAGTATTTAAACCTCCTTATGAATTTAACGAACTGATTAATCAATCTTTCCAAATCGGTTATAAGTCACTTCCTTTAGTCGGTATTACCGGCTTTATCATTGGGCTTGTGCTCACTATTCAATCAAGACCGACATTAGTGAAGTTCGGCGCTGTATCATTATTGCCTGCAATGGTTGCAGTTTCAATTATTCGTGAAATTGGACCTGTGGTAACAGCATTAATTTTTGCCGGAAAAGTCGGATCGGGAATTGGGGCGGAACTTGCATCAATGAATGTAACCGAACAAATAGATGCAATGCAAGTATCCCATACAAATCCCTTTAAATATCTTGTTGTTACGCGAGTGCTCTCTGCGACATTGATGCTTCCGATTTTAGTAGTATTTGCTGATGCAGTTGGTTTATTAGGTTCATTCGCCGGAGTAAACTTAAAGGGAGATGTGAGTTCCAGCTTATTTTTTTCACAGGTATTTCAAGCCCTCGGTTATAAAGATCTTTTCCCAGCATTTATTAAAACCTTTATCTTCGGATTTGCAATCTCAATTATAGGAAGTTATAAGGGATATAATTCAGAAACAGGAACCGAAGGAGTCGGGAAAGCAGCCAACTCAGCTGTTGTTTTCGCATCTTTAACTGTATTTGTCATAGACATGATTGCAGTGCAAATTACAAGTTTGTTTCAAAGCTAAATTTAATAAAAAATGATACCTAATGAATCTTCTTTAGAAAAAGTAAATGATTATAAGCAAAAGAGTATTCCTGTTGTCGAAATAGAGCATCTAAAGAAATCGTTTGGCAATAAAACGGTGCTGAAGGATATTAACTTAGTTATAAATAAAGGAGAGAACCTTGTTATACTTGGAAAATCCGGCACCGGTAAATCAGTACTCATAAAATGTATTGTCGGATTAGTTGATCCGGATGAAGGCAAAATTATAATTTTTGGACAAAATATTACGGAACTAAATAATAAGGAAAAGGTTGGAATAAGGAAAAAAATTGGTTTCCTATTCCAGAGCGGAGCACTCTATGATTCAATGACAGTCCGGGAAAATCTTGAATTTCCGCTTATTAGACAATTGAATTCATTAACGAAAGAAAAATTAGACACTTTGGTAATGGAGGCGTTGGAAAATGTAGGACTTGCCGAATCAATTGACATGACGACTTTAGAGTTATCCGGAGGTATGCGTAAAAGATTAGGTTTAGCCAGGACTCTAATATTAAAACCTGAAATAATGCTATATGATGAACCTACGACCGGACTTGATCCAATAACATCAAAAGAAATAAGCAGCCTCATTCTTGAAGTACAAAAAAAGTACAATACTTCTTCAATCATTATAACACACGATATTGAATGCGCTAAAATCACATCAAATCGAATAATTGTTATAAAAGAAGGTATATGTGTTGCAGAAGGTTCATATTCTGATCTTGAAAATTCAGCGGATGAATGGGTTAAATCTTTTTTTGAATAAATTTTATGCTAGTTATAAACTCAAAAACTTAAATAAAAAAATAAAATAAATTTTAAGAGTAAAAACATGAAAAAAGATATTAGTAATAAAATCAGACTGGGGATATTTATTTCTATAGGAATAGTTGTATTAATATTAGGAATATATTTTATCGGCGAAAAACAACAATTATTTAAAAGTACTTTTCGAGTAAGCGGTATATTTAGGGATGTAAACGGACTTCAAGCCGGGAATAATGTTTGGTTTGCAGGGATAAATGTAGGAACAGTAGAGGATATTCTGATTGAAAGCGATACTACCGTTAAAGTCGGTGTATTGATTCAAGAAAGCACCAGAAAGTTTATAAACAAGGATGCTATAGCAAGTATAGGATCAGATGGGCTAATGGGAAATAAAATTTTAATTATAAGTCCAGGCACCGGCAGGAAAATGGAAATTGAAAACAATGATACTCTCAAAACCGAACAACCGATTAACATGGATGAGGTTATGATATCATTGAAAAAAACTATAGATAATACATCTCAAATAACGAATAATTTATCCAAAATTACCGGCAAATTACAATCCGGGCAAGGGACAATCGGCAGGTTGTTAATGGATAAGTCAATGGCGCAAAATTTCGATTCTACTATTTATAATTTAAAACAAGGTTCTGCGGGGCTAAAAAAACTCATGGATGATGCAAAAAGCAGTTTTGCTTTAAATTTTGACACTACTTTTGCGAATTTGAAAGAGGGGTCAGCCGGGTTTAAGATACTCATGGATAAGGCAAAAAAGAGCTGGCTGCTTTGGGGTTTTTAATATTCAATCCATTGATGTAGTCCCATTTTCATCCTTTTGCACTATTGAAATGCCGCGCTTCTATTTACAAATTCTAATCTAAATAATTCTATTTAATAAAGTAATTGAAAAACATATAAATAATTTGATTAGGAGAAATCATGAAAAATATCATTAAAGGCATTATTAGTTTAGCGGTAATTGTTTATTTATTTGGCTGTTCGCAAAACACAACCCCTCAGTTCCGCATACGCAACGAGCAATCCGGCAAGGTCAGCGTGAAGGTACAAACAACCGGAACAGGTAAGTTTACTATTAACGATATCGAACCAGGACAGGCGACTACATATCAAAATGCTTCAGAAGGGAATATAACTGCGACAGCAATCGTTCAAAACGAGTCAATATCGTTTCTTGCTAAAAAGAATACCCGTTATACAATTGTCATTAATACAGGCAAACCTCCCTCGCTAAAAATGGACGATTAGAATATTTCTAATCCAAAAGATGTAGTCCCTATTTCATCCCTTTGCCTGATTTACACTATCATATCATATACCTAACTTTTTAATAAGCAAAAAACCAAAACTAATTTTTTAAGGAAATTAATTGATTATGAAAAAAACAAAGACCGATTCAATAAATATAGCAACTAAACAAAGCAGTTGGAGACATTTTCTAGGAGCAGCGCTAATGGTTGTTTTTATAATGACAACCAATGCGAAGTCGCAATCATTTCCAGCTACAGTCAATCTTGGGACAGCAGGCAATTTTGTAATACTTGCAAAGACCGGGATTTCCGCTACAGGAACAACCAGTATAACCGGAGATATCGGAGTCAGTCCGGCAGCGGCAACATATATAACAGGATTTGGATTAATAATGGATCCCACCGGAACATTTTCGACATCATCATTAATCACCGGAAAAGTGTATGCTTCCGATTATACATCTCCAACACCTTCTAATTTGACAACGGCGATCGGCGATATGCAAACTGCCTATACCGATGCTGCAGGAAGAAAAACACCTGATTATACTGAACTTTACACCGGAGATGTCACAGGGAAAGTATTAACACATGGTTTATACAATTGGAGCACAAGCGTTATCGTTTCTGCCGGCGGTGTTACTATTTCGGGAACTTCAACTGATATCTGGATCTTTCAGATAGCCGGAAATCTTAATATAGCTAATGGCGCAATCGTTACACTAAGCGGAGGCGCACTTGCTTCCAATATTTTCTGGCAAGTAGCCGGACAAGTTGCTCTTGGAACAACTGCACAAATGAAGGGAATAATATTATGCCAAACAGGTATTTCAATGAATACCGGTGCAACACTAGAGGGCAGGGCTCTAGCTCAGACCGCAGTTACATTAGATGCGAATACGGTAACTAAAACACCTACTGTGTCAGCGATTGAAAATAGTTCAGTAACTCCGCAAATATTCACTCTGTCACAGAACTATCCCAATCCATTTAATCCATCGACTAAAATTCAATATAGTATAGAAAAAGCAGCACAAGTTTCACTCAAAGTTTACAATGTACTTGGCAATGAAGTTGCCACACTTGTAAACAGCCGACAGGGAGCCGGCACATACACAGTAACATTTAATTCAAATGTCGGAGTAAATCTATCAAGCGGCGTATACTTCTACCGCTTAGAATCCGGCTCATTTGTTTCAACTAAGAAATTGATACTCTTAAAATAGTTTTTTAAGAACATGGCTTTTTAATTAATAAATAACGAAAACAATTTATCATAGGAGATAATTTATATGAACAAAATGAAAATCTATTCTAAAATGTGGCTAATACCACTGCTGCTAGTCATGATAATGGCTGGCTGCGACGATAGAGTCGGAATCACATATCCACCGGTATCAACAATACCGACAGTGACTTCCACAAATCCAATAAATACGGCGACAAGTGTGCCTTTTAACCAGAAAATTACAGCCACATTTAGTGAAGCGATGGATTCTACATCAATCACAACCGCTTCATTTACATTGATGCAAGGATCATCTTTTGTATCGGGCACAGTAAATTATACCGGAACAACAGCGACATTTGCACCGTCAAGTAACCTAATTCCCAATACCATGTATGTCGGGACAATTACAACAATGGCAAAAAGTCCGGCGGGCAAGTCATTAGCAAATAATTATGTATGGAGCTTTACTACAGGCACAGCTGCAATAGTAATTCCTCCGACAGTAAATTCAACAGTACCAATTAATGCTGCAGTCAGCGTTCCAATCAATCAAAAAATTGCAGCAACATTCAGTGAAACAATGGATGCTACTACTATTACGGCATCTACATTTACTTTAATGCAAGGTACAACGCCTGTTTCAGGATTTGTATCATATTCCGGAACAACGGCAATTTTTGCGCCTTCAAATAATCTGTCATCAAATACCGCATATACAATGACAATAACAACCGGAGCCAAAGATCTGGCAGGCAATGCATTGGCAAACAACTATGTATGGAGCTTTACAACAGGTTCAGCTGCCATAATCACACCGCCGACAGTAAGTTCTACCGATCCAGCTAATCTAGCGACAAGTGTTCCGTTGAACCAAAAGATTGCAGCAACTTTTAGCACTCCAATGGATGCATCGACAATACAAACCTCGACATTTACATTAATGCAAGGCAGTACTTCCATAACCGGCTTTGTATCTTATTCAGGATCAACAGCGACTTTTTCACCAGCGAACAATCTAGCGGCAAATACTTTATATACTGCTACTATAACTACCTCGGCAAAAGATTTAGCCGGCAATGCGTTAGCAAGTAATTATGTCTGGAGTTTTACAACAGGAGCTGCAGCAGTAGTTACACCGCCGACCGTAATTTCTACAGATCCACTTAATGTGGCAACAGGTGTACCGTTGAACCAAAAAATCGCAGCAACCTTTAGTAAAACAATGGATGCTACAACTATTACATCTTCAACATATACTTTAATGCAAGGTACGACAATAGTCTCCGGTTATGTTTCCAATGCCGGAACAATCGCTACATTCGCACCTACGACTAATCTTTTACCAAATACTACTTATACGGCAACGATTACCACAGGAGCAAAGGATCTTACAGGGAATGCACTGGCAAGCAATTATGTATGGAGTTTTACAACCGGAGTGGCAACTATCATTACTCCGCCTACAGTTATTTCTACCGATCCATTAAATAATGGAATTGGCGTAGCATTGAATAAACAAATTGTTGCAAATTTTAATGAGGCAATGGATGCATCTACTATAACAACAGCTTCTTATACATTGATGCAAGGAACGACATTTGTCTCAGGTACAGTAAATTATTCCGGTACAGCTGCGACATATATTCCAACAAATAATCTTGCCTTGAATACGACCTATACAGCTACAATTACAACACAAGCTAAGGATCTTGCAGGAAATTCAATGACAAGCAACTATGTATGGAGCTTTACCACAGTTATCCCATACACAGTAACTTTATCTGCAAATCCAGCAGCAGGAGGCACAGTAAGCGGAGGCGGAACATTTAATTCCGGCTCATCAGTTACTGTAACAGCAACACCGAAGGCAGGATATTCATTTACCAATTGGACAGAAAGTGGAAATGTAGTATCTACAATTGCAAGTTATCAGTTTACTTTAAGCGGTAATCGAACATTAGTAGCTAACTTTTCACAATCACAGAATACAGTAACCCTGTCATCCAATCCGGCTTTAGGCGGAACAACAAGCGGAGGCGGCTCGTTTAATACAGGTGCTTTAGTAACTGTAACAGCGACTCCAAATGTCGGTTATACATTTACTAACTGGACAGAAAACGGAAATTCTGTATCAACAAGTGCAAATTATCAATTTACTTTAAGTGCAAACAGAATTCTGGTAGCGAACTTCTCTTCTGCAAAGTTTACGGTTACTATGACATCCAATCCAGCGGCAGGCGGAACAACAAGCCCAGATAGTTCATATAGTTCCGGTACGTCGGTAACTGTAACTGCGACAGCAAATACAGGTTATAGCTTTATAAACTGGACGGAAAATGGAACTGCTGTTTCAACAAATGCAAATTATCAGTTTACAATAACTTCCAACAGAGTATTAGTTGCAAACTTTGCTTTGAATGGTCCTATAGTAGATCTTGGTGCGGCAGCGACTTTTGGAGGTTTCGGAGGCAGTGCCGGTATGACTAACCAAGGAATCTTTACTGTGGTAAATGGAGATATTGGTACAACCGCAGCTTCTACTTTGGTAACCGGATTCCATGATACAGGCGGAAATGTTTATACAGAAACGCCGCTTAATATCGGAACAGTTAACGGGACAATAGATTGCGCACCACCGGCACCAGGTGATGCAACTAAATTTTTAGCGGCTCAAAATGCATTGGCAGCAGCTACAAATGCTTATAATTTCCTTGCCGGGCTGCCGGGCGGTCCCGATCCGGGTGTAAGGGAGTTAGGCGGATTAGTATTAGCTCCCGGAACATATACTGCAGCAGCCGGAACATTTGGAATAACATCAGGAGATTTAACTCTAGATGCCAAAAACAATCCCAATGCCGTATTTATCTTCCAGATGGCAAAGACACTTACAGTCGGTTTAGCCGGACAACCTCGCAGCATTATTCTAGTAAATGGTGCACAAGCTAAAAATGTATATTGGCAGGTCGGCAGTGCGGCAACTATTAACGGAGCAGGCGGTGGCACTATGGTAGGAACTATAATAGCTTATTCAGGAGTAACATTCTCTACAAGCGGAGTTGTTGCATTAACAACACTTAACGGCAGAGCTTTAAGTCTTAACGCTTCTGTTACTATGGTCAATACAATAGTAAATGTTCCTTAGTATTGAAAATTCTAATGTGGGGCTGGTTGATGTGAGGAGATACAGTCTCCTCACTTATTATCTCAAAATAAATTGAGAAGAGAAATTAAAAAATAAATAATACTGAGTTAAACATTTTTTCAAAAATAAAAAAGGATAGTTGAAATGAAAAAAATTATTATGACGCTTGCATTGATGCTGACAATCGGCATTGGTGTTTCAAAAGCACAGGCAGTAACGGATAGCTGGGCATTCGGTTTCGGGCTAAGCTTTCCAAGGTTTTATTCCGTAAACATAACTTCATTAAACTCTGATTACGGCGGATACCTTTCGATACAGCGAAATTTTTCAGAGCACGTCGGATTAAGATTGAAAGGCAGTTTTAACCGCATGGAAGGTCAATGGGTTGATGCTTCACAGAATGCGATAGAAGAAACGACAAACCTTTTAACAGCCGATCTTGATTTGCTATATTATCTTGTCCCATGCGAACCGGTTTCTCCATATTTATATGTCGGAGTCGGAGGTGATTATAAAGGGATTTCTAACGGACAGACTAAATATCCGGATAATAACAAATTTGGGTCAGAATTAAATATCGGTGTCGGTTCAGAATTCAAGTTAGCTCCACAATGGAGTTTAGCGGCTGAATTTGGTTATCATTTGACAAACAATTCGCAGCTTGACGGTTCAATAGTTCCGGCAGAGATAAACGGACGGGATTCATATATAGTTCTTAGCGCCGGTTTAAATTACTTTTTTGATCAAGGCGCACCATCAAAGCAATGCGAACCCTGCCAGGGAATTACAGCGCCTGCTAAAGACATGACAGACTACAACAGGATTGAAGATATGATAATAAAGCATATCCCAAAAGAAGTTACAAAAGATGTAGTTGTTGATCGATACATTAAAGAATTATCAAATAATA
>JAJYOQ010000600.1 GCA_021796135.1 Bacteroidota bacterium | reverse complement strand
TTCTCTTTATGATTATTTTTATCAACATAAATACAATTAATCGTATCGTGAGATGCCAGACCCGGGATTTGATTGATAAGATTTTCCCAAGATTTCCCATCAAATTTTAATAAACCCCAGCCGGGAGTACCCATCCAAACCGTATTATCATTGTCTATAGCAATACATGAAAGCTGGTTAGTCGGGACTGAGGAATTGCTTGAGTTAAATTCACTCCATAGAGTAGTATCAACAAGAGTTTTTTGAGCTGAAGTTGTATTACTACTGCTTACAACCACAATCGTACTATCATCACGATGATTAGGTGCATGAAATCTAATTAAATAATTTCCCGGCATAAGGTTATTTATTGTAACGGGCGTAGTTTTATTAATGTTTGAATCATTTATAAATACAGTTGCATTAGCCGGGTTAGAAGTCAAAGAGATACTTCCTAACATAGAAGGATTCTTTGAATAGTCTACAAAAACAGATTTCTTTATACCCTCAACAATATTAATAGTAAATGATGTATCGCGGAATAAATTTTTCCTTAGTGTAATAGAATAAGAATTAGTACTAAGCCAGGTTAAGCTATCCGGAGTAGCTCTTCTTCTGGGAAGTCCATTAAGATAAATCTGAAATCCAGCCGGATAACTATTAATAAAAACATAACCATTAGGAGGCGGAGCATCAGGAGAAGTAACTGAGACATCTTTTGTGCATGAAGAGAATGTACTTAAAAAAAATAATGCGGAAGCAAACATTAATTTAGCAAAAAACTTTACGATGTTCCTAAAATTCAATTGCATCAATTATACCCGAATGAATTTATGTATGTTCTGTTAATATCAATCCTATAGCTAACTTTATAATAAGAACCGAATATTCCGAAACCACCGGTAATGTTCGAATAATCAGAAGCATCTAGCTGAACAGTAAATCCATCTACTGATTGCTGCAAGGAAGAGTAATAAGTTGAAAGATAGGAATCATAGACAATTAAATCGACCATCATTTTAGAAACTGTAAAATCGCTTTTATTTTTATCTGAACCTGCAATGGATGACATAACCTGATTAATAGTTGAAATATCAATACTAAAAAAATTAACTTTTGTAGGTCTGGGATAATTAGGCACCTGACTCCCATTTTGGTTAACATAATTAAGAGGAACCGAGATCTCTTTCTGGGTTGTATCGCCTTTTTGATAATAAATAATGGATATTTTAGGAGCATAATAAATATTACCCAAATCCTTCCAACCGACATAAACCTGACTAATTTGAGTAGGATCTAACACTGTAACACTTGCAGGATCAAAGAAATCATTCTCGACATCCGGAGTCCTGATAACAGAACTTAAAAGAAGACCATTGGGCAACAACGCCTGAATTTCGATATCGCTATTCGGGCCGGGTTTAAGGTTATTACAATAATAAAAATTATCTTTAGAAGTATACCGGGAAGTATCTACTCTATTGATAGAACTATCGCGCAAGGCATATAAAGTATCATTATACCAAATATTAACTTCTGCCCCTTTTATTGACACATCCTCCGTATCAGTAGTAGGGTTAAAATTTGAAGGTCTGTAACTTTCAGTAATAGTTACTACCTGAAAAGACGAATCATTTCTAATTATACCGTTAAGGACATAACGCGGTCTTGGCGGCGCATAAGGGTTAAGCGAATTACTGCACGAGTTAAGGAATAAAACTGGAAACGCTATGAAATATAAAAATTTTTTCATATCTGAACTTTTAGAGTAGCAGTAGGCAAAAAAGGAAGCATATTTACTCTCTCGCCCGTATCTCTTTTGAAGTAAAAAATATTTGCCCGATTGTATACATTAATTATGCTTGCATCAACTTGGCATTTCATAAAAAACAAGTTAAATGATTTAGACAAACTTAAATCAAGTCTATGGTAATCCGGAAGTCTTCCCAGGTCTTTATCAGATAAAATTTGAAAAGGCAAATAATTTTCAAAGATTGGGTTGTTATAGTAAAGGTCCTGGAAATATAGTTTATTATAAAAACCAAGAGACTGAGTAAAAGGCAATCCCGAGTTATAGACCCAATTAGCACTGCCAAACCAACCATTGCCAAAATTATATTGCAAAGACAAGTCAATAGAATTCCGGGAATCAAAACGAGGATAATAAAGCCATCCGTTAAGGTTTTTATAAGCCCAGCTTAAAGTATAAGAAGCAGTAAAAGACAAGGGGTCGTTATTATAGCGGAGTAAAAATTCCCAGCCGTAAGATTCACCCGTAGCTTCTAGTAAGTCAGGATCATTTGGAGAAACCTTATTATCATTTAAGGTAGGAATATTCTGCATTGTTTTATAATAGCCTTCAATATCTAAAGAAATTTTGTTAGTAAAATCGGTTGTCACACCCGTAGAATATTGAATAGACCCGGCAGGCTTAAGGTAATTAGGAATAATAATCCAAGGTTCGAACAAAGAGATAACCTCATTTTCGTCAGAAAGAGTAGTTAATTCCTGCTCATAAATTCCCCATGAAGCTTTAAGAGCGACAGCGGGGAAAATACGATAAGTTAAATTCACCCGCGGCTGAGCAAAGAAAGGATTTCCGTTAGTTGAAGCAAGCCCAGTAGCAGCTAATCTAACACCCACATCAGCGCCAAAGTTTTCAAATCTCATAAATTTATATTTAGCATAAACATTTATGTTAGTACCGCTAGAGCCTAAATTTGTTTCAACTCCAAAAGAATTTTGAAGTATTAGAATAGTTGAAATATTTTTAATTTCAGTACCTATATTTAATTCATCTTTACTTTCGTAAACATAATGAAAATCCATTTTTAGGGTAATATCATCAAGTTGATTATTTTTTGGTTTAGCGGAGCTTAATTTAGGATCGACATTACCGCTAAAACCGCTCCAGGAGACTCCAAGATCAAAATACAATGGAGAATCAG
>JAJYOQ010000599.1 GCA_021796135.1 Bacteroidota bacterium | reverse complement strand
ATTGATTCTCCATTTTTTCGGGAATGACAAAAATTATTTGCCTGTTGGGGCATTGGAAATAAAATTGAAATCTTCTAGTGCCAGGTTGTATTTTTTTACAAAATATTCTTTTGTAAACACGAGCCCCATCTCTGATAGAATTTTATCACGGTCTATGTTGGCGTCGATGATTGATTCTTTCTTTTGAAACTTTATTTTTGGATATTCATCTACAGTGAAATTTAACTGGCAATAATATTTTATTAATTCATTTATAGTATTCTCTACCAGCTTTTTATCCGTCAAACCGATGTTGGTTAATAAGTCCTTATGCTCGGCTGCGGCAGCATAGGAGCCGACGTTTCCTAGTTCGGTGGTTAGAGTCACTGTTAAAATCGCTTTGGAAATTTCACCGTTATAAAACTCCTCTAAAAATCTATATAGCTGTCCGAAATCATATCCGGGGGATTCTTTTAGTTCGATTGTAATGCCTTCCTGGAACACTGCAATATTATCATTAACCAGACCGTAGAGACTCTCAAGAAGAGCATCTTTTTGCTGGGGAGTTGCATTCGGTGAATAGCGACCGATCATAAAAGGCATACCATATCGCTGCATCATAGTGTTCCAGTAATCAAGTCCGATCCGTTTTAGAGTAACTGACCAGAAACATCTTGAAATTAATTTCTCACCATACGGATTGACGTAACATGGATTGTGCTGGGTGATCAGCATTTTAAAAGGAGGAATATTCTCACCGACTACATAAGAATATCCGAACGTATCTTTCTTTCTTAAGTGTAGAGTATTATCCTTATCGAAGATGAACCACTCCTGAGGTTTTTGTTCAAGCTTTGCAGGAAATATTTCTCCGTTTTTAATTTCCCAGATAATCTCCATGACATTAAATCCGTATAGGACAGCATCGAGAATATTGTTGATGATATTCTGCATATTTAGTCTTTCAATCCATCTAATAACTTTTTTGGAGATATCCTTTCGCCCGTCGTAGTTAATTTCCCAACCAAGCTGGGTGACAAGACCTTTACGCTGCTGGACGACGGCAGATAGATGCGGGTCAAGCAGAAGGTTACGGAGGATTGCGTAGTCGTAATTATTCTCTTTAAGAACATCGTCCGGATCGGGGAGGGAAGAGTAAAACTCGTAAAGGGAGCTTACCTTTCCGGCAGTTGCGAATTCAGTTAATAGATGTTTTTTAAAATGTGGTTTTATATTCATATAGTATTGCCTTTATTATGCTTCAGTTTGTTACCAATATATTGCCTTTTCGGGGCAAGGGACATCATAAATGATGCCCCTACGAAAATAGATTCCCGCTTTCGCGGGAATGACAATATGGGAATTATGTCTTCATTAAGAATTCAAAATTCAAAATTCAAAATTATTTTCCCCCGGTTTTATCTTCAAAATAGACGTGAACGATTGGTTCCGGCAGAGGTTCTCTGCTTCGTTCGCTGAAGAGACCGAGATATTTTCCAAGCATTTCCAGGGCTTTGAGTTTGTCGGCAGTTTTAATGATATCTCCGTCGACCGTGCTGAATGCGATTGTTTTACATTCGGAGATTATATCTTCTACTTTTGCTCTAGCTGATTCTGCTTTGTTTGATTTTAATGGCTCAAGGTATTTTATAACGTTTTGGGATTTCAATATCATTTTAGCGCGATCTTTCGCATTATTAGAGATATATCCTGCCCGGATCATAGCTTGAGTGCCGTTGTAATCCTTTATGTATTCGTGACAAAATTTTTTTTGTTTTTCGGAAATCTTTCTCATTTTAATTATCCTTTCGAGATTTATAGTACTATTAATATTGTAAGTGTAAAATTGATTCCCGGGTTTGCGGGAATGGGAAATGGTTCACGGCTGCTGTCCTACCTTGTCAACAATCACTACATGAACATTGATTTCAGTTTTTTGCGGAGCTAGATTTTTATCGCTAAAGATTCCGAGGTTTCTGCCGAGCAGTTCAAGCGCTTTAAGTTTATCTGCCGTTTTAATCAAATTCCCGTCAGCAATAGCAAATGCAATTGATTGAATCTCATCAAGAATAGCTTCGACAGTTAATTGCGTCTTTTCGACATGTTCAACTTTCATTGATTTAATAAACTGACGAATAGACGGATTTTTTAATAATGTATAAACCGTAGTCTTTGACGTAGTTTTACTATAGCCAGCTCTTAGGGCTGCTCTCATAGCATTAAAATCTTTCAAATACTCACGACAAAAAGTTTTTTGCTTATCACTAAGTTCTTTCATTAGGTTATCCTTCCTTTATACTGTGTTAGTTTAGTACATAAATAATTTAAATCGACAAGAGTAAAGAATTTACCTTTTCTTGACTACCAAAAATTATAAAAAAAACTATTAAAAACAATTATAATAAATTTATATTTGCTTTTAATATTGTGATTAATTACTTTTAGTAAACAGAAAATAATAAATTATATTCAAAAGGAGATAGTCATGGAATTCGAAATATTAAAGACCGGTAAGTTTACAGCCTCAAACGGGAAGGAGATTGAATTTACGGAAGAGGATCTGAATAAAATAGCAGCTTCTTACAATCCGGCAAATTCAGAAGCTCCGCTTGTTATTGGACATCCGGCAGATAATGCACCCGCTTACGGATGGATAGAGTCTCTTTCAGTTAACGGGGATAAACTAATAGCCAAGGCGAAGCAAGTGATTCCTGAATTTCTGGAAGCTGTAAAATCGGGATTATTTAAAAAACGTTCAGTGTCATTAAATCCGGATTTAACATTAAGGCATGTAGGATTTTTAGGAGCAGCACTCCCCGCAGTAAAAGGATTAGCCGACTTGCAGTTTATTGATGATCCGGAAGCTTTAGAGTTCAGTTATCTCTGGGTTCCTGATTCAAACGTTTATGTAACAAATCCAATCAGCGAAAATTCCCCTGTTAATGAAGAA
>JAJYOQ010000598.1 GCA_021796135.1 Bacteroidota bacterium | reverse complement strand
ACGCTGAATCTACTGTTATATTCATAAGCGCCTCTCAAGATTATGCCCTTCGCGCTTTTGAAGTAAACGCTCTTGACTATTTAAAGAAACCGATTGACTTTGACCGGTTAGCAATTACAGTCTCACGTCTAATCTCAAAAATTCAGGATAAAGAATTACCCATCGAAAAAAACAGTGCAAATGAAAGTGCAATTGCGTCATCTTCTATTACAGAAGCTCACGCTGGATATAATCATGGAAAAGTTGAGCTAAGCAAAGTTCTTAATAATCATTTGATAAAAGATGAAGAAGATTTTGACGATGAAGAAGATGATTTAGAATTAGATGATGGTCATTCAAACAAGAAAGCATTGGAATACGATGATAGATTATTTATTACAGTTGACGGAATTTCACGCTTTATTAAAATATGTACAATTCAATGCATCACCGCGGAAAAAGATTATACATATTTATATTTAGAGGGACAGAAAAAAGTGCTTGTGCTCAAACCGATGTTGGAATGGGAAGAAAGACTGCCATCCAAATATTTTGTCAGAATTCATCGTTCTACAATTGTTAACCTGGAATACGTCTATAAAGTTGAAAAATGGTTTAACTCTTCATATCATGTTTTTGTGCAAAATATTTCCGAGCCTTTTCAAATGAGCCGTCGATATGCTTCCAAGCTAAAAGAAAGATTTAAATAACAGTCATCTTTCTTGTCCACCAACTCCTCTACATTATGAAATTCCTTCTTTATCAATTTTCTTAATCAAATTTAATTTCCCTGCAAACTGCAATGCAAAGTCCTCAATCATCTTTGAAGCTTCATTATTTTGAGTGGCTCTAAGGTAAGTTTCAGCCATCTTTTTTAAGATTTGATAGAAGTGGACATTCATATCATCTACCAACATTTCTTTTGTCCACAAATCAATTGCAAGAGTCGACTTTTCCTCTTTATCCCAAAGTGAGATCATTATTGTACTGCAAGTCTTTTTTCCATCAAAACCTGCATCAGTAGCCTCCCATTCGATCTTCTCAGGCATTTTTTTATCATCTAATTCAACAGTAAACTTTATTTGAGATAATTTTGGCATATTATTCTTTCATCAAGATTATTCTCTGCAATAATAATAAATTAAGCTGAAAAATATTATGATTTGAAGCGGCTCTCTTTCCCCTCTTCTTTAAACCCCGCTCACTATTTTTAGTAGCAATATACTTTCACGCTATATGAAGCATAAAGGTTCGTTTGACGCAATAATGGCGTGCCGATAAGTTCTCCCAAGGAAAAGGATGCCACATAAAAAGTAACTGCCATTGATTAAGCAAAATGAGGGTATATTTTGTCGGACGAGCATTTTCCAAGTTTATTAATTAGAACAACTACATTGAACAAGCTAGATGAAACAGCCTGCCCCACTTTGAGGTGCTTTCGCTTGATTAACGTTATAACGCTTTATTAATAACAGTTTTCTTTTTAGTCTGGACTAGTATTGCACCGAAAGCAGCAATTAACATTCCTATCAATTCATGGACAGAAATACTTTCTCCAAGAAAAAACCATGCAAGAACTGCAATTTGAATTAACATTGTTCCATTAATTATGCTGGATTCCATTGCCGTGAGTGTTCTTAGCGTATGATTCCACAGTGTAAAAGCAAAAGCTGTATTAATAACTGCTAACCATAATAAATACATCCATGTCTTAAAACTGATCTTAGGAAATCCTCCAAATAAAAGTCCAATAATAATTAAAAATGAGGCTCCGATGCCCATACTTATAAAAGTAATAACTATTGGACTAATATCTTTATTTCTATTTATATTTCTCCCAATTACTGCAGAACCAGCATTAGCTAGAACCCCAGCAGACATTGCCGCTAATCCGAGAGCTTTATTTTCAACAATTGAAATAGGGAAAAAATATGCAATAATACCGGCAACAAATAACACTGTCCCAAGCCACTGAAGGTTCGATGGTTTTTCATTAAGAAATAATATTCCCATTACGGCGACAATAAAGGGAGTAAAATTAAGCATCAAGCTTACAGTAACAGATGGGAGTAAAGATAACCCCAAAAATTGTGTACCTTGGGTAAGAGTATAAAAAACTAATCCTAGAAAAACTAGTTTTTTCCATTGATTAGTGCTTAGATGTTTTATTTCATTAATATATTTTTTCTTTGCAATGAAAGGTGTAAAACATAAAAAAGCTATAATGTAACGTAATCCTGCATATGTAATTGGAGGAATTTCAATTAGCCCCCATTTAATAATTATGAATGATGTCGACCATAAAAAGGTCACAAACAAAGCTTGTAAGATTACAATTATATCAGAATTTTTACTATTTGTTATTTTCAATTGTACTTATCAAAAAACCATAATCTATAAAATTGAATTTATTAATTTGTCACTAACCTAGCGTTAGTTATGGTCGGAATCTGTCAATAAAAATGAGACAAAAAATTATTTTAATTAAGCAACTATTACAACGAAATTTTATAACCACATAAATGCTGTAGCGTTTAAAGCGTTCGGCTTGGAAAACTTGTTAGGTTTTGTCTTTATGCTCAATAGTTATTACTACATTTCCTTTTTTGTGCCCTTTTTCAACATACCTATGAGCCTCTACTATTTGTACCATAGGGTAGCGTTTATCTATCACTGATCTTAGCTTTCCTGCCTCGCAGAGTTCTTTGAGAAAGATCAGGTCTTCAACCTTTAACTTAATGTTGCCTGACAAAGCAAAAACGTTTAGATAGACTCCGGACTTCGTCAGGGATTTTTTACGTTTTGAATATGCAATCTTGCCTACTGCATCAAAAATAACGTCATAAGCATCATCGCTTTGTGTAAAATCTTCTTGCGTGTAATCGATAAGCTTATCGGCTCCCAGAGATTTCACTATTCCCAAATTCGCAGTACTGCATACTCCTGTAACTTC
>JAJYOQ010000597.1 GCA_021796135.1 Bacteroidota bacterium | reverse complement strand
CAAATTGCCTTCTTTAATATACTTACGCATTTGTTCCTTGGATACTAATTCCATCGTGTTGCCTCCCAATCTGGTTGACTCCCTTTCGGGTTATCGGGAGTTTACACAAACTATTTTACACCCTCCATTAACTAATCCTTTAGCACCTACACCCAGTTTAAGTGCAGTTATTTCTGACTTGCAAAGTAAGTTTTCAACCATAACCGTTGATAATCAAACATTTCATTTTACATATAGCGGAATGAGTTCTGCAGTTGTTGGTGATGCAATATCAGCCGAAATCCTACCATCAGATGATCTAGCGTGGACAACAATGTTATTACAAGGAAAAGATTCTGATATTCAACAAGCATTAATACCATTGTCAGAAGAAGTCCAAGCAGAAGCTAAAATTAATAATATATCAACGCCATTTGTTGATGGAATTTATCAATCAACTTATCAGGATTATCCTTCTGGCTATGATCCATCTGAAATATCTGTTTTAGACAATGGTGATTATTTGGTCACTCACTCGTTGTTTACAATATATGATGGAGTTATTAATGTCTCGCCTTAATAATAATAATAATAAAATGTCAAAAAGCACTCTATAATTAAACGATGGGGTGCTTTTTGACATGAAACTGTAAAATCTATTATAAAAAAATAATTAAGGAGCGTATTGTTGTCACAAAAAATTCAAAATTGCAAATTTAATCATAACGCAATAAATACTAGCAAAAACAAAGTATTTCAAACATTTTGCTATAGTCGGCCTTGCTGTTGTAATCTTCGGCCATATACTATATACTATTATTAGAAAAATAGCAAATAAAACTTTCTTCGTTGAGGAAGTTTTATCATCTTTAAATATAAATCCAAATTTTACATAATCACAAACTCGTATATCGTACATATTTTATGGAATAAAAAATTCGAAAGGCAGCAGCTTACTACATATTTAAAACGAAGAGAATTTTGTTTTCCATATGGCCAGAACAATGGCTTGATTTTTTGGTTTTAAAATTGAATTTGCGGTCAACAAAATCAGCATATACAGGCGTTGATATAAGTCATGTCCTGAAGTTGCTTAGAATTTTTGACCGCAAAAATAGATCTATGAAAGGAGAGTTAAGCATGGAATTTACATTATTTGATCAATATTTATTGTTGCGAAAGAAAAAGGGCATCAAACTAAAGGACATAGCTGAATACATGAATGTGTCTATTTCTTTATTGTCGTTGTATGAAAATGAATGGATTAATTTAAGTGACGACAAAGTGAAAAAGTACCGCAAATACATTGATCGTCACTAAGTGTGAAACCTGGAAGGGTGGTGGAGCAAGTGTAAAAATTGGGTATATTAAATGCAAAGTATAAATTAAATTAATAATATTTTAATTTAAAAAACTTGGAGGCAAAAAAGATGAGATCATCTTTTAATTTTAAAAGAATAAAAACTAGGAGAGATGTTAATGAACGAAAATATTCAAAAGTTTTTCAAGGATCTTCATGGCAATAATCATATCAATTTCCGCAACATTAAAAATGGGGAATATATCAAAGATGTTAATGGGAATTATAACGAATACATAATTAATACTTTAGATCAGTTCAATAGCCAAGGATATGATTGTTATTTCGTTGTTAATCATGGTGGCTATAAAAATGAGCAAATTCATCAATTTAATGCTGTCTTTATGGATTTTGATGCTGGCCGAGATGAGCAAAGAAATTATTTTTCGCTTGATATAGTTGCGAAGTATAAGCAGGAAAAGTTAATTGAGATCAACCAGTTTGGAATAAAACCATCTTATATAGTAGAAACACGAAATGGATTGCATGTATATTATTTGCTTCATTTTGGCGCAACCTTAGAGAAATTTCATTTGTGTGAGGATGTTTTTATTAGGTATTTCAATTCAGATAAAGCGGTAAAAAATCCAGCTAGATTATTAAGGGTTCCTGGAACATATTGGACGAAAGATCCTCGAAATAAATTTATGACTGAAATTATCGAGCATAATGAAGTAAAGTATTATATTGAGGATTTAATAAATAGTATTCCTGATGAATATAGATGTGAGGATTTTGGGTGCACTAATAGAAATGAGAGTAATACAATATTATGGACACCCCAATCCCCCAAGCGCACTAAAACATCTCAAAATAATCTTGAACTTATCCGCAAAAAAGATGTTTTAGTTTTACAGGAAAGATTGAATCCACAATCAATTATATTATCAACACATAAAGAAGTTCAAGATTATTTGAAACATCAGGATTTAGAAGAATATTTGGGGCAATATGGTAATATGAATTGTTTTGTCCATGATGATCATAAGCCTAGTGCTAGTGTTTTTGTCAGTTCATCTACTGAAGATTATATATACAAATGTCATAGCTCCTCTTGCGGATTTAAAGGAAATATTATTCAAGTTACAGAGCAACTAACAGGGTTAACTAGAGTTGATGCATTAAGGTTTCTGAGGAAAGTTTACAAAATCGAGTATTCAGAAACTGAATGGCAAAAGGAACGGCGTGAAATTTTAGAAGAAAATAAGCGGTTGATCTTTAGCGAAGAATTTAAGGAAATATACTCGCCAATTTATGAACGCACAAAGAACTATCTAAGTATATTAAACATTCTCCATGATATTGCAATAAATCATATTACTACGGATTATTTTACTGATAAAAATGGCTATCCAATTTTCTTTACTAGTATGAATTATGTTGCAAAATTGTGTAATAAGGACAAAAGAAGATTAAATGATAGGATCGCACTCTTAGCGTATTTAGGGTTAATCAATAAATTACCAGATGAATATTTCGGTGCGGCAGAGCCACTTAATCAATAGGATAGAGCCACGATGTTAATCATTTTGAGCCAAGGTGTTAATGAAGAGAGCCGCTACGCAATGAATGAACGTGGCGCCGCTTAGTCGCT
>JAJYOQ010000079.1 GCA_021796135.1 Bacteroidota bacterium | reverse complement strand
CAAAATGCTGCAATGAAGGGGCTAAGTTAAATAGTGTTTGAGTTTCTGTGGTTTTAATAATTTTGATAGATGCCTCGTAAATTGCCGCACTATTAGGAACTCTATTGCGATGAAGATTTAATTCTGCAATACTCTTTCGGTCAGTATTCCCTAAGTCAAAATAATATTTTCCTTGCTGATGGATTATTCCAATTGACTTAATGTCTTTTTTAAGGATTATTTTTTCATCTGATTGAGATTTAATTTTCTTACCTGCTATCAATGATCTAAAGGATCTGAATAACAGAAGAACAGTTTTATAATTTATATTTAGCTGATCGGCAGTTCTCTCAGCTGTTATTTCAAGCTCAAAGAATTTCAAACAAAGAATAAACTCTGAATACTTAATCCTGGTAAGCGAGAGAATGCTGCCTTTTCTTTTCGTCCATTCATAATTGCAGTTGCGGCATATCCACTGCTTTTCTCTTATGGTTCCAATATTATTGCTACTACAGCGAGGGCATTTGCTAAAAGTCTTAAGAATGT
This sequence comes from Bacteroidota bacterium, assembly GCA_021796135.1. The sequence continues at coordinate 12,124 of JAJYOQ010000079.1, read as the reverse complement.
TCAGGCTATATAAATATTCTTCTGATCGCTTTTCGTCCTGAACAATTGGTAGTAATTCTGATAATTTCATATTTGTGCCTTTAAAAAAGAAAAAGCCGCTTGGATGAAGCGGCCTTAATAATTTTTGATTTCGTTTATTTATTTATTTTTCCTTTGGAGTAATGCCTAAATTATTTAGCACACTGACATCCTCATGCATCTCACTTGGAATTAAGTGAGCGTAAATCAGAGTCTCATTGATTGAAGCGTGTCCAAGTAATTTTTGGACTCTTTCCAGCGGAACTCGGTTTTTCACAAGATGCGTTGCGAAGGTGTGACGGAATTTGTGCAGGTATGCCCTACCTTCCAATTTTGCTTCTTTGGATATCAGCTTGCATATACTGAGCAAAGTCCTTTCTTTTAGCTGCTTGCCTTCCTTCGACGTGAATACAAAGGTTTCGGATTTTTTATTTTTACTTGCCTCTAAAAGAGCATTATAAAGAGCATCTGTTATTGGAATTGATCTTTCAGAGTTATCGGTCTTAGGGTCGAAGCCTTCTTTTCTTCTTACTGTAATATGTTTCTTTTCAAAATCAACGTCATTCCAATGAATATTTGCAAGCTCGTTAATTCTCATTCCGGTGTACAAAAGTCCCTGGAAGGCTAATCGGTATGCGGAGTGCATGTTCTGCTGAAAGAATAAACTTAGTTCTTCTTCGCTGTAATAATCCGGTTTGTTTTTTACCAGCTTCATATTTTTAACATGAATCATTGGGTTTTTTACTATATGATCCTTCAGCACTTCATTATTAAAGAATGCCCTTATCAAGGCTAGATAACCATTAACTGTTTTAGGTTTCGGGGTGATAGTCCTATTGGACTCAGGAATAAATCTTGTCTTTGTTATCTCCTGGAAAAGTTGGGTCGCACTATCAGCAGTAAATTCATTTACATACTTTATTTTCTTAGCATCTAAGAATTGCTGAAACTGGTCAATGATTAAGTTGTACTTCTGTACGGTCTTCTTCCTAAGGCCAGCTTTCCCCATTCTATAATCCTCCAATGCCTGCTTTATCGAAACATTAGCATTCTTAAGACCTGAGCTAACAAGCTTGGTTTCCCTTTTATGGTTATTGGTTTTGGCTTCAAAATCAACTGCATCGCCTTTACGAACAAAGGTCTTAATTATTCTTTCATTGTTTATGTTATAAACATCTACTGAATAAGACCCTGATTTGTTTTTTCTAATTGACATTTTTATTTAATTCCTTCTGTTATTATTCTGGCTAATTCGCCTTTATGCACGTTCTTCTTTTTGCCGAACATTTTAGCTGCAACTATTCCCTTCTTTACTGCTTGTCTTATGAACTCATAGCTCACATTTAATTCACTGGCTACAGTTTGAAGATCAAACAATAGATTGCCGGGATACTTATTTGTTAAGTAAGCCAAGTTCTCGTTAAATGAATCAGCGTAATTATTTCTATTATTTATAGAATCACGATTGTTTTCGGTTTGGGCACAGCTCTGCCCTTCCGGATTTTGGTTTGAACCAGACAAATCGATTATCTGAGACATGACTGCCTCCTATAACCGCTTTCTATTTTTTTCGCTTGAACCTTTAAGGCAAGAGCATCCTTTGGGATGCAGTAAGTGGGTCGGTTTAATTTTCCCATTCATCCTTTTATTTAAGAACAATTCCCTATCTAACTTATACCATAATTCGGGGAAATTCTTGACACAAAGATAAACATATTTTTATAATATGTCAAGCAATATTATGTTTTTTCTTTTATATTTAATTATCATTTAGATTTATCTTGACAATTATATTTTTTATGCTTATAATTGTATTGTAAAGAAAAGGAGATTGTTTTTGTGTCGCTAATTATGTTAAGAAAAGATAAGGGGCTAACTTCAAAGGAAGTTGCCGATAGAATCGGTATAAGCCAGGGACATTACAGTCACATTGAAAATGGTGAGCGCAGCATAAATCCTGATCATGCTAAGAAGCTTGCTGATGTACTTGGAGTTGATACTACCTTAGTAATTGATAAAATCCGTGAGGCAATTGAGAAAAGAGGGAAATTAAATCATTGGCTTTCAAATATAAAATATCGTGATCATTGGCTTCCGGAATGGATAATTGAAGAGTTACGGTTTCAAAAATTTAATAAAGACAAAAATGATTCAGAGCTTACTGACACGATTGCAAGTATCGCAGGAAAGTGCGTAAGTGAAGAAATTAGGTTTGACTTCGAAAAAGATAAAGAGTTAGTGAATTACTTCAGGGGAAAACTTGAATAATTAAAAAATTAAAATATTTTTATTCTGCTTATCTAAGCAGCGAAAACCACAGCAATAGTTGTGGTTTTTTTGTTTTTAAAAATTATAGGAGACAATATAAATGAAAAACACATTTACAAACCGGGATTTTTATTTCTCGGCATATTTAATAGCAAATGGCTGTAAACTCTCAGCCCATACGAAGGATAGAGGGATAACGACATTCATTTTTGATGACGAAAGAATTTCGGAACTGTCTGAGAATTATTATTCTATGAACGCTCTGGTTGAGCCGATTACCTTTGGTAATGCTTTGAAGACTTTGAAAAGCGTTATCCATAGTACTGATGCAAATTCAAAAGGAAATAACTACAGTGGAAACAAATCCGCAAACAATTAAGAAAGATGATAATGTAGAGAATAATAATAACTACCGAAAAGCTAAAGACGTCAATGTATCTTATGCTAATAAAGTATTCTACACTAACCTTAAGATAGCTACACTTGAATGGGTATTTACAAATATTAAGAGTGACGTATGGAAAGAGAGAATCGAAAAAGTACGTGCTGAGAAAGACAACGACGCCCGTAAAAAATTAAAGTCTGATACTTTAATGTACTTTAATATCGGAACTTTCAAAGACAATAAGAGGAGCAATGCAAACTTCCTTAGTTCCGAGTTCATGATCTTCGATTTCGATCATGTTGAAGGCGATATAATTTTGAAGAAGAATAGCTTCAAAGAGAATAAGAATGTCTATGCTGTATTTATTTCTCCGAGCGGTGATGGGCTTAAAGTAATAACCAGATTGGACTCTGTAATAAATAGCAGCAGTCAGTATTCCAGGATTTATAAGCACTATGCAAAAGTCTTTGGCGCTACCGTCGGTGAGAAAGCCGATAAAACCTCTGATGCCTCACGCCCCTGCTTCATTAGCCATGATCCTGATCTTTATGTAAATGAGAATGCCGAGCCGCTTAATACAAACCTAGGTGAAGTTTATTATGAGGAGGATCCCCATATTCAGACACCAGCACCAACTGGACCATTGAGTGAGGAACAAATTGTTGTCTCTGATAACGTTAACTTATGGGAAGGTGTGTCTGTTGGACAGAGAACTAATAGAAGAGGACAGTTAATTGGGATATTATTAAACAAGGGTGTTTCACAAAAGATTACCACCGATATATTGTTGATGTATAATGATAGATGCACTCCCCCGGAAGATAAAAAAAAGATCGTAAGCGAAGTTGCTGATTATTATAAAAGATACGCAAAGGTTGAATCTGAGTTCTGGGAAATTAAAACAAATAATAATGGAGATAAGTATGCTTTCATTAAGGATATTAAACTCTTCAATACTGTTGAGTCAGCAGGATTCGGTAAAATTTATAAAGACAAATCCAATTATATAATCAAGGTTGAAAATAAGATTATGGACACTGCCACTATTCCGCAAATAAAGGATTTCTTAAGGGCGATAGTTGAGGGAAGAAGGTATTCTGAGGCAAATAAGAATTTGATCTTAGAAAAATTGGTATTTCATACCGGCGGAATACTTAGTGACTCCTCAATGGAGTATCTAAAAACCTATGATTCTCTTGTAAAAAGAGACAGCAAAGATAAGGCTAATCTATATTATAGAAATTGTTTTGTGCAAGTAGATAAGACTCGAGGTGCAGAAGTCAAAGAATATAGCCAGCTTGATGGAATTATCTGGAAGTCTCAGATTTTGCAAAGGGATTTTAAGCTCTTAAATAGTGGGGAGAAAAAATCCGACTTTGAGATATTCCTGAGAAATGTAATGCGGGGGGATTTGGAAAGATTTAATGCAATTAAATCAGCTATTGGATATTTAGTACATGATTATAAAAATCCGGTTGAAGGCAAAGCTGTTGTGCTCAACGACGAGAAAATATCCGATAACCCTAATGGCAGGACAGGAAAGAGTATAATTGGAAAAGCTATTCAGAAAATGAGAAAGTCTGCCCGGATAGACGGAAAGAACTTTAAGTTCGACCGCTTTTGTTTCCAGATGGTTGAGCTCGATACTAAGGTTATGGACTTTAATGATGTAACAAAGAATTTTGACTTTGAAAAACTATTCTCAATTGTCACAGATGAACTGAATGTAGAGAAGAAGAACCTGCCTTCGTTCAGTCTGAGTTTTGATGAATCACCTAAGATACTGATCAGTACGAACTTTACGTTGAAGGGTGAGGGTGCAAGTTACAGAGCCAGAATGTTTGAGCTTGAGTTCTCGGATTTTTACAACGATAAGCACACGCCGCTCAATGATTTCGGGAAAACTTTCTTTGATGAGTGGGATGAGCAGGAGTGGTTACTGTTTGATAACTTTATGATTCATTGTGTGCAGTTTTATCTTCAGAATGGGCTGGTTGAAACGGATAAAATTAACCTTAATAAAAGGAAAATTATAAATAATACTAATCCCAGTTTTGTAAGCTTCATGGAGGCACATACCGAAATAATAAATATTAGGACTTCAAAGCATGACTTCTATTTGAAGTTTCAAAGAGAAAATGATGACTTTGACAACCTAAAGAAGAATACTTTCACGAAGTGGTTAAAGAGCTATGCTGCCTTTGCATCTTTAGAGTATATTGAAGAAAAATCCAACAGCAGCCAATATTTTACCCTCAAACAGTGATAAAGTGAAAAAGCAGTGACAAATTAAAATGGCATTTGTCACTGCATTTCTTTAGAATTTGAGCTAAAATCAAACAAAAGTGACAAAGTGAAAAAGTTTTTATTGTTTATGGAAGAAATAATATAAATATAAAATTAAAAAAAATAGTAATAGTACACTGGGGGTAATGTATATTAGAAATATTTGTCACTTTGTCACTTTCCTTATAAAATTAACCAGAATCGAAGAATATGCAGTGATAAATGTTTTTTTATTTATCACTTTCGAGGGAAATTTGTCACTCTCTGAGGTAAGTTTATCACTGCCGGAGTGTGGGGGTAACCACTTACGGCTTCGTATTATAGGCAATACCTCCATATTTTAAGGCCTGTTCGCCGGACAATATCACAAAGGATCAACCAAAATTCCAGGGATTTTATCATTCAATTTCTCAAAGCAAAAATAATTAGAGACACCCCGCAAGACAACAAGACAAAACCGAGATCCATTTTGTCTTACAGAAGTCATTTATTAACAATAACTTAGAGCCAAATAAGACAAACAAGACACTATTTTGAAACTACAGACCGTTTCCCAGAATTTCCCGACCCCCACCCTTCGGAACTTTCTCACCTTTGGAAAACCTCGATTTTAGAGTCTATCGCAGGGGTGTATATATAATATTATATAGTGTCTTGTCTGTCTTACTGTCTTATTCTTCTTTTCTAGTTCAAATTCGAAACATTCATAAGACAAAACGGGTTTTTATTTTGTCTTGCTTTGCCCATCAAAGTGGCAACCTCATATATGATATTGTTTTTTTTGAAATGGAGGTGGGGTGTGGAGGGGCAGAAGGGGTGGGGAAAACAAATATACCGGCTGCTTTACCAGAATCCCTTAATATTCTTTGTCCGAGTGTTTTTATCCAAATTATTATAGTACGAATCCAAAAAGATTTTGAAACAAGGTAGAAAAAAACTCAACCGAAGAACCTCCGTGTTAATGGAAATTCTTCGGTTGTAAAATAATAAAAACTATTAATAAGAAGTTACTAAATTATTTATAGCCGTTCGGTGTTGTAAGAGTATTCCAAATATGACCGGTACCAACATTAGGATCCATACCTTGATCCATTACAACTTCAAATATACCCCAGATTGAAGACCCACCAGCTACCCAGTAAGGACTACTTTCAGCACCAGGACCTACCCAAATAATTTTAGTATGCCAAATTTGACCACTGCCATTTGGTACTTTGCCATTCCATTCATTATCGACCCACGCACCACGATAAGATGGTTTTGTCCAACCATCTAGATTCCCTTGATCCCACTCGGCGTTCCATTTCATAATGAGATTATCATTCCCATATACAGCATCTGGTCCGTCCCCTTTCTCCGCTAAATAGTTGTTATAGGTTCCATTGAATATTCTTGCACCATAGTTATAACCATATTGGTTAAAACCACCCTTTAGCATAGTTGTAGATGGAGTGTTATTTTTAGAAATGGACGCTGTATTATTAACCGGGTTTGAAGAGTTACTACAACTAATGAAGAAAAAAGACAAAGATAAGAGAAGAGAAATGAAGTAAAAAGACTTTTTCATAGACGAATCCTCCTAATTAAATTAAAAAAATTATTCAATTTTGGCTGAAGTCACGAAATGATATAGAATAAAATAAATTATTTCCCATTAAAAATCAACTTTTTATTTTAACTATTTATTTCCCTGTAATAACTTATTACAAAATAACAAAGGTACACATTTTATTGCATGCTATTCATAATTTATTAAAAAGCAAAATCACTTCAACAAAAGTAATTTTTTTGTTTCAACAAAGCTTCCTGCCTGCATTCTGTAGAAATATACTCCGGAGGGGAATTTGCTGCTTGCGTCGAATTGCACAGAATAATTACCCGCAGATTTATTTTCGTTTACTAAAGTCGTTACTTCATTTCCCAAAATATCATATACTTTAATTGTTACTTGACTTGCTTTAGGGGCAGAGTACTTGATAGTGCTTGTCGGATTAAATGGGTTTGGAAAATTCTGTTCAAGTATGAAATTTTCTGGTAGATTATTCTGTTTATCATTAACGCCGGTTATCATTTCCGATAGAGGGCGCATCCAAATACCGCTGCTCCATGTACCGGCAAATAGATAGTTGCCTGCAACTGCAAGGGAGTAAACCGAACGATTCCCAAGTCCACTACTTACATTTATCCACGTTGTGTCATTACCCTTCAGCATATATACCCCTGTCAAAGTACCCGCAAATATATTTGTGCTATTTACATCAAGAGTATTCACATTAATATCTATCAAGCCTGTATTTAATGCTCTCCAGTTCAATCCATTGTTTGAAGAAAGAAAAACGCCGCCATTGGTACCTGCATATAGATTCGTATCAATTACTGCAAGTGCATTAACATAAGTATTATTTAAACCCTTATTTTCTGCAGTCCAATTTTTACCATAGTCTGAAGAAAGAAAAACGCCGCTGCCGAATCTCCCTGCAAATACCTTAGCTCCGTATGAAGCAAGGGAAAGAACATTTGCATTTGTTAAGCCTGTAGCAGACCACGTTGCGCCATTGTTGGTTGATAGATATATTCCTCCGCCATAAGTTGCTGCAAAAAGATTCGTGTCAATTATTGTAAGAGCGTATACATTGGAACTCGTCAACCCAATACCAGCCAATGCCCAGCTGGTCCCATTGTTAGTTGATCTAAATATTTCACCGCCGGAGGTACCTGCAAAAACATTTGTGCCGCTTATAATAAGTGTACGAACGTCGGTTTGTGTCACACCTGTATTGACTGCAGCCCAATCTGTACCGTTGTTTGTAGAAAGGAAAATTCCGCCACTGGAAGTACCTGCAAATATATTTGCACCTGAAGTCACAAGCGCATTTACCGTGCCGGTAAGAGGACCATTAGTTTGTACCCACTGAGCATTTGCATCAACTGAGGAAAGTATAAAAGTGATAATAATAAATAATGATTGTATAAATCTTTTCATAATATCTCCTTTTTAATTATGAAAAATAAAAATTAAGACTGCCTAGTAGGACAGCTTGATAAATTATTACAATTTTATTTGAGTAGTACCATCTTCTTCACATCCCTAAACTCATTCTTTCCATCAACGCTCTTAGCTTCAATCATATAGAAGTATACTCCGCCGGCAAGCCCGTTTGTATTGAAGTTTACTTCATAATAGCCAGTATTCTTTTGTTCGTTCACTAGTTCCTTTATTTTCTCGCCTAAAATATTGTAGATCTCAATCTTTACATTGCTGCTGAATGGTAAGGCGTACTTTATAATTGTACTTGGGTTAAATGGATTTGGATAATTTTGCTGAAGTACAAAGTCGCTTGGTAAATTATTTTGCTTATCTTCGATACCCGTTATCATATCAGACAGAGGACGTCGCCAAACACCATTGCTAGTTCCAGCATATAGATTAGTACCTATAATTTTAAGTGTATAGACATTAGTGACAGACAATCCGTCATTAACAACTATTAAATTAGTATCTTTGTTTGATAATAGAATAACGCTTCCATACATTCCGGCAAACACATTAGTACCTGTTGCAGCAAGTGAAAGCGTATTAGTAATTAATGAGTTTTTATTAAAAGTAGCCCAACTTGAGCCGTTATTTGTAGAAAGAAATACGTCGTTTAAGTCAGTGCCTGCATATAAATTACTACCACTTATAGCAAAAGCTGTAATAAAATAATTCGTTAATCCGTTATTGACCGATGACCAATTTGTGCCATTGTCAGTAGAAAGGAATAATCTGCCGTTTGAGAGAGCAAACAAATTATTTCCACTAACTACTAGGTCATTTACTTGATTACCAAAGTTTAAAGACCAGCTAGTTCCATTGTTAGTAGAAAGGAATAGTCCTTGCGAATATGATCCCGCAAATAAATAGTCACCGCTAACAGCTAAAGCAATAATATCAAGGTCTACCAACCTGTTATTAATCGCAGTCCAATTTGTGCCACTGTTTGTAGACATGAATATTCCGCCGCCACTGGTTCCCGCGTACAGATAATTTCCGCTAATTGCCAATGACTGCACTTGCAAATTTGTCAATCCGTTATTAACCGCTGCCCAGTTCGTACCATTGTCCATAGAAAGGAATACCCCGCCTCCATAAGTACCCGCAAACATATTAGAACCGTTTGAGACTAGAGTAGAAACTTCTGTATCTATTAACCCATTATTTACTCCTGTCCAATTCGTACCATTGTCCGTAGAAAGAAATACCCCGCTTCCAAAAGTGCCCGCAAACAGTTTAGCGCCGTTAACAGCAATTGTAAAAACTTGAGTATTTGCCAATCCGCTATTTACAGCAGTCCAGTTTTTACCATTGTTTGTAGAAATGAAAACACCACCACCAATAGTTCCTGCGAATAAATTATTACCGCTAACTGCAAGTGTATTGATATACATATTTGTCAATCCATTATTGCTTAAAGTCCAGCTCGCACCATTATTGGTAGAAAGAAAAACACCGCCAACAGTTCCTGCAAATAGGTTACTACCGCTTGCAGTTAGTGCATAGACTTCAGAAAAAGCTGCTTCGTTATTAACCAAATTCCAGTTCGAGCCGTTATCGGTGGAAAGGAATAAACCTCCTGTTGTTCCGGCAAATAGGTTGTTTCCATCAGCAAACAGTGAAAGAACATTAGCGTATTCTAACCCTTTATTAACTGGCGTCCAGCTTGTACCGTTATTAGTAGAAAGAAATACGCTACCTCCATTAGTTCCCGCAAACAAGTCATTTCCATTTATAGCAAGCGCATTAACAATTGTATTTGTTAATCCGTTGTTAACCGCAGTCCATGTTGTACCATTATTTGTGGAAAGAAAAACACCCCCTGCAGCTCCGGCAAAAATATTGTTACCGCTAACTACAAGTGTATGAATATATAAGGTTGTTAACCCGTTATTTACTGCAGTCCAATTTTCCCCGTTGTTAGTAGAAAGATATACACCGCCGCCATTCGTTCCGGCAAAAACATTTGTACCGTTTATAACAATTGTATTTATCTGCCCGCCATAAGGGCCATTTGTCTGCACCCATTGTGCATTTGCTTCAACTGAGAAGAATACTAAAACAATAATAATTAAGAATGATTGTAAAATATATTTCATAAATTTCTTTTAATTAAGAATATTTATTCGTTTGTAAAGTTTTTAGAAAGGCAGCCCCGATAGAAGTTCCCCTTCTATTCGCATATTTTAACAATTTAAGTTTTAGAACCCCGTTAATAATTTGAAATATTTATTTAATGAAATAACTTTCATCTTTACATTTATAAAAATTTTATAACACGAAAACTTATTCGGAATTTTCCTTAAACTTAGAAAGTTCGGAATAAGTACTTATAAAATAACGAATTAAATAAGCTATTGTCAAGAAAATAATTTTATAGATTAAAGTAGAAATCATTTTTCATCGTCATCATCTTCGCTTTCTTCTTCATCATTATTTTCATCATTGTTATCTTTTTGTTCTTTCCAGAAGTTTTTCCAGAATTCTTCCATATCATAGCCGAGCATATTTTGCTCTTCAGCTTCTTTTAAAAAATCATTCACTGACTCGATGTATTGATTTGCCTCTTCTATATGAAGATCAACGCCTTTACTCCAATTGTCCATAAGTTTTTGAAATTCTTCGTCTTCTTGTTTTTGCTTTTTTGACCTTATATCGTAGTTTATTGTGTCAACTTCTGCAATATGAACTGTTGAACTATATTTACTTTCTCCTTTTGTTAATTGTAGTTTTAGAAATTCTGCGAAATCATTGTCATTTAGCGGAGTGTTATCTGCTGAACTAATGTCATATAATAGCTCAAATTTACTGTATTCATCATAATTAAAGTAACCTTTTTTAAGCATTACATCATTAAGATTAAACCTTAGCTCCAACATTTCATCAAAACCAAGAAGTCCGTAATTATCCGGAGTTAATTTTATGCTTAACTTCAATTCTTCTAAATCTTCTTTATTATAGGCAGAATCATGTTCTATATTATCCTCGATATTTAGCAATAACTCTTCAAAATCATCTTTTGTGAACACGCTCTTTTCATCTAACTTTCTGTACAAATGTAAAAGATATTTAGAAAAGTGTGACTTCCTGAATTTACCTTTGTTATTTAGGACTTTACTAATCCTTACGAGCCAATCAATAAATTCTTTTTTGTCAAAGGGCGATACATCGTATAAAAATCTTTTTTCTTTCATTTTATAGTACCATATTTTTTTTGTTGGGCTGCCTTTTTCAAAAAATAATACAGTAAATAAATTAAGAAAAAGTATAGTATGCAGATTACAATCATCTAAAATCAGCCTGCGTATACTTATTGATGGGTCATCCATACCGAAAATAATATCCGGAGAAAATACTACACAAGCTCTGCCACCGGGCTTAAGCATCTTTATATAATGCTGCAGAAATAAATAAGATTGATTATCAGTTTTTATCGGAAAGTTTTCTCTAACTTCAGGACTTTCTATTCCGCCTAATAGAGGATCTGATATTATAATATCATAGCAATCTTCTTCATTTATATCCTGAAGATTTTGCATTAAAGTATTTATCGGAGAAATATTTGGGGATTCAATTCCATGCAGGATCATGTTGAGAACGCCTATTAAATAAGCACGCCTTCGTTTTTCCTTCCCGTAAAATGTCTTTGTCCGTAAAAGTTCTTCTTGATTGGGTGTAAGATATTTATACTTATCTATTAAATATTCGTATGCCTCACATAGAAGTCCTGCAGAGCCCAATGCACCGTCATAAATTGTTTCCCCCAATTGAGGATTAATTACCTTAATAATAGCTTTAATTAATGGACGAAGAGTATAGTATCCAAAACTATACTGCTTTGACGTACTCATTCGTGATAACTTGTTCTCATAAAGATTACGGAACTCTGTATCTTCCCTTCCTTTTATAAAATCAAATTGATCAATGAGATTTATAACTTCTTTCAGATTCTGAGCGTTATGTATTTTATTCCTGAATTCGCTAAATATCTCATTGATCATATATTCAAAAGATTCGGGTGAATTAGAAGCTTCTCTAAATTCCATTAAGTATGGGAATAATTCAAGATTTACAAAGTCTATTAGTTTTTCTCCGGTAAGAGCTTTTTCAGAATCAATTGAACCAGCTTCCGC
>JAJYOQ010000596.1 GCA_021796135.1 Bacteroidota bacterium | reverse complement strand
GCAACACGAAATGGCAACATAGTCTTGAAAAAAACACCCTGATATAGATTTGAAGTCTGGTTCGGTAAGGGCTAGGAGCCTGGGAAATAAGTAGATAAGTCATGATTTATTTCGTCAAAAAAGTGACGATTTTGTGGGAAGGTATTGATTTATATTTAATATTCATGCATACCTGAACACACGAGAAGCCGTGATTCATCTATCCCCGCAGCTTGTGGAGGTGTGCATGTTTCTTCCCTACCATCAGAACCAGAACTTTCTGTTTCCCCGGTCCTTGTCGGACTTCATTCCGGCGGATCACGAAGCACGGATCATCAGCGACATTCTGGACCAGATGGACCTGGCGTCCTTCTATGGGCGGTATAGCGCGATGGGGCCGCCGGCCTACCATCCGAAGATGGTGCTAAAGGTGATCCTCTATGGGTTTCTTCAGGGGATCTTCAGTTCGCGGAAGCTGGCACGGGCCTGCGAGGAGTCGCTCCCATTTTTGTATCTGTCGGGGATGCAGACGCCGGTCTATCGGACCTTCATCGAATTTCGGGAGCGGCACCGGGCGGAGATGGAAGGGGTCTTCAAGGAGACAGTGCGGCTGGCGCGGGCGATGGGGTTGGCCCGGCTGGGGGAGGTGGCGCTCGACGTGACGAAGGTCCTGGCCGACACGTCCCAGCATAAGGCCATGAGCTACGGGCGGATGAAGGAAATGGAACGTACCATTCAGTCCGGGAAAAGCATCTTCCCCGCTATCTGGCGGAATTCTGCTATCGGTTCAACCGGCGGTTCCAACTGGAAGACCTCCTTCCACGGTTTGTGTCGGTTGCGGCCAGAACCTCGCCCCTTCCCTACCGGATGGCAATACTGGCTGAGGATCATGGGTAATCAGGTAAGGTTTTGTTGAAGCACTTATAATTTTCTCGAAAACATTGGAGGAAAATATGGAAGAATTTGATGACAATAATAAAAAAAATCATAAGGAAATTATTAATGAAATTAATTCATTAAAAATTAAATTAAATGAAAAAGAGACTGAAATTCAAAAATTATTATATTCCAAAAGCTGGCGCATTACAAAACCTTTAAGAAAACTAGCGCATTTAAAAAGAAAAATTTTTTATATGATTAAAGATATAATAATATTAGTATCATGGGCTAAAAATAATCACCATAGACTTAGATATTTTTTTCTTAAAACTATAAAAATTATTTATAAAGAAGGAGGTTTAGCCTATTTTTCAAAGCTTCAAAGATTTATCAATAAAGAAAAAATAAATTTTTCAAATGATGAAGGATCTTATCATGCATGGATATTAAGAAATGACACAATTAACGAAGGTGACAGAGAAAAAATTCGCCAAAGAATAGAATCATTTACTCATAAACCTTTTTTTTCTGTCATTATGCCAGTTTATAATACCAACGAAAGATATCTTAATGAGGCTATTAATTCTGTCAAAAACCAGATTTATCCCTTTTGGGAACTATGTATTGCTGATGATGCGTCGTCATTCCCTCATGTGGAAAAAATTCTTAATATAGCTAAAGAATCGGATGAGCGAATAAAAATCGTTTTTCGTCCTTCTAACGGAAATATTTCACAAGCTTCAAACAGTGCTCTAGAAATCTCAAAAGGTGATTTTATTGTATTACTAGATCATGATGACTCCTTATCTGAAACTGCATTATTTTTAGTAGCAGAAGAAATCAATGCTTTTCCTAACAGTGAGTTGATTTACTCTGACGAAGATAAAATAGACAAAAACGGTAAAAGATTTGATCCCAATTTTAAGCCAGATTGGAACTTTGATCTTTTTATGTCCTTTGGATATTTATGCCATCTTACAGTAATTAAACGATCCATCATTCAGAAGGTAGGAGGCTTTCGTTTAGGTGTTGAAGGAGCACAGGATTATGATCTATTGCTTCGATGTCTATTATATATTAATGAAAACCAGAATATCAGACATATACCTCATATTTTATATCATTGGAGAGCTTATTTAGGATCAACTGCATTATCTACAAATGAAAAACCTTATGCACATAAAGCAGGGTTAAAATCTCTTCAAGATTTTTGGAAGATCAAAAATCCAATGGTTGAGGTAAAAGATGGGGTTTCACATTGTAATTATCGAATTATTTTTCCCCTTCCCAAACCAATACCATTAGTTTCTATTCTTTTAGCAAGCGGTGGTGGATTTACAGTACTAAAAAAATGTCTTGAAAGCATTCGAATGAAAACAACATATTTAAACTATGAAATTTTAATAGATAATGGAAATAATTCTGAAGAAGTTATCAAATACTTAGAAGAATTGGAAAAAAATTGGGTTGTTCGTATCATTCGTAAAATCCGCCCAGAAAATTATTTATTTAATTATTCTAAAATAATTAATAATTTAGCTGACTCTGCCAATGGAACGATTTTTGTTTTGTTAAATGATGATACAGAAATAATATCCACAGACTGGCTTGATGAATTTGTTAGACAAACCTCTCGGCCAGAAATCGGAGTAGTTGGAGCAAAATTATTATATTATGATGGAAGTGTTCAACATGCAGGAATTATTTTGGGGGTAGGCGGAGAAATAGGCGCCCATGTTTTTATACACCACAAAGACTCTGATCCGGGATATATGAGTCGGGCACATGTATCACAGAATCTAAGTGCAGTAACTGGAGCCTGCATAGCTGTAAGACGGGATGTTTTTTTTAAAGTCAATGGTCTAGAAGAAGAATTGGCAGTAACTTGTAATGATGTAGATTTTTGTTTAAAAGTTCTTGAGCAAGGATTTCGAAATTTGTGGACACCATATATCAAATTATTCCATAGCGAATCTGCTACTAGAGGATTAGATGATTCACCTGAGAAACAAATTAGAAATTCACAAGAAGTAGATTTTATGAAAAAAAAATGGAGTTTCTTTATAAATAATGATCCTGCTTATAA
>JAJYOQ010000078.1 GCA_021796135.1 Bacteroidota bacterium | reverse complement strand
TCAATAATATATTCTTTTTTTGCTAAATTGCTCATAGATAACCTTCATATTTTTGGGTTACCTATATTATGACCTAACGACTATTTTACAAGTCTGCTTCGGTTACCTTATTTTTGATCCAATGCGCAGTATGGTTTTGTAATTTCCTTTCCATCTATATTTTCGTAAATTTAGTTCAATAAAAAGAGTATAACATGAAAAATTATAAGAGAATAAATATTAACCCTGATAAAATGGGCGGAACTCCGTGCATCCGGGATTTACGCATGCCGGCAGCAACCCTTATTGCTATGCTTGCTGAGGGAATGCAGAAAGAAGAAATTATAAAAGAACATCCTGAGCTTGAAATTGAAGATATAAATGAAGCGCTAAGATATGCCTCCGAAATTATCAGATTCCGTGAACTACCTCTGACAGTTTAATGAAATTTTTAATGGATAATAATCTTTCGCCTGCATTAAGCAAATCTCTCCTTGCGTTAGGCTACGATTCTAAACATGTTAAAGATTTAATGCTGCAAACCGCTGATGACCGTGAGATATTTGAGCTTGCATTTACCGAAGACAGAATTATAATTTCTGCAGATACTGATTTCGGATACCTGCTTTCAAAATGGGAACATAATTTACCTTCGGTTATCCTTTTCAGATACTATTCTTATAGCCCGCAAAAACAGATTGATACCTTAAAATTAATTCTTCCTCAATTAGAAGATGATTTATTAAAAGGCAGCATCATAGTAATCGAGCCCTCAAGATATAGAATTAAGAAGCTTCCTTTCTAAATGATGAAATGCGCCAATCTTATCAAGGCAAAATCATCGAATTTTTCAAATGCTGCAACTGAGTGTTGATATATATTTCTTGTCTTTTAATTTCATTTATAATTATTATACATTATGTATATACCAGGGAAAAATATGTAAGTCCGGGATTTCCATATAATGTATATAGATATTTTCCGGTAATCATGGCTCCAATACTTGGAATATATGCAATTATAAAAATCATTATTTTAGTAATTCAGGCTTTCTCGTGAGCTAAAAATTAAACTTTGAGTATATTTTGATTACAGCTTTATTTATTTCGATAGTTGGCCTTTATAGAGTCTATTTTTGTTACTTAATAGATTTTTATGGAGTTGTATACTTAATAATGCTATTCACTTTTCCGTTTGCTGCCGGTTTATAGTTTTACAATATATACACATTAAATTATTTTACTCCATCAATGAATCAAAATGTAGGTAAATTTTGTATATTTACCTACAAAATGATTCAGTTATAAAACCTGATGTTCTATAAAAAATAGAAATAATTATGAAAAGACTTATTGGTATATTCGAAAAAAATAAAGGATTTGCCAGGATGAAAGAGCTGCGGGAGGCAGGAATTCAAACACGTGACATTGCTGCTGCAGTCGATAGTGGAAGAATTGAAAAGCTAAAACCGGGGCTTTACAAACTAATTGATTACTCATTTGATGAAAGTGAAAGCTTTGCAGCTGTTTGTAATGCTAATAAGAAGGCAGTGATATGTCTGCTTTCTGCGGCATCATACCATGAGCTTACAACATTTAACCCGTTTGAAGTATATACTGCCGTTCCGATGAATACTCCGAGGTTTAATCTTGGGTATCCCCCCGTAAACCTTTTTTATTTTTCTGCCGGGATGTACAAGCCTGGCATAGAAGAAATTATTACCAACAGTGGAAAAATAAGAGTTTATAATAAAGAGAAAACGATAGCTGACCTTTTCAGATACATTAACAAAGTAGGTGAAGATGTTGTGCTCGAGTCGCTGAAATCTTATGTAAAAGATAAAAGAAAATCTGTTCCGAAGCTAATTGAATTTGCAAGACAAACGGGCATTTATAAAAAAATGGAACCATATCTAAAAGGTATGCTTTAATGGCAAAACAAAAGGAAATAAAAAATCTTTCAGCTTCCGTTAAAGCACGCCTATTTAATTACGCTAAGGAAAATGGAAAAGATTTTCAGGGTGTATTTAGATTATATTCTCAGGAAAGATTCTTATATAGGTTATCTAAGTCGGTCTATACAAATAAATTTATCCTCAAAGGGGCTCTGCTGTTTTTAGCTTTCGATATAAGCAAGTACAGACCGACAAAGGATATAGATTTTTAGGAACTTCCGTTGAGAATGATGAAGATGTTTTGAAAGATATCTTCAAAGAGATTTTAAAAATTAAATCTGATGACGGGCTTACATTCGACTCAGAAAGTATTGAAGCAGAAAAAATAGTTGAAGAACAGGAGTATCACGGAATAAGAATTAAATTTAATGCATTCCTTGAAAAAAGCAGGGATAGAATACAAATCGATATCGGTTTTGGCGATCCAATTTATGCCGGACCAATTAAAATTGATTACCCCGTGCTTCTTGACCTTCCATCACCCAAATTATTAGCCTATTCAATTGAATCTGCAATTGCAGAAAAGTTTGAAGCAATAGTTTCTCGCGGCTTTTCAACCAGCAGAATGAAAGATTTCTTTGACATTCTGCATTTTGCAGAAAGGCAGCAATTCGTATCGAAAAAACTAAAAGAAGCAATCATGATAACATTTAAAAACAGAAAAACCGATTTAAGCGACAGGTTGGCAGTATTTAGTTCTGATTTCAAAGAAGATAAAGCAATGCAATCAATGTGGTCTGCATTTTTGAATCAGCGTAAATTAAAATCTGAAATTGAATTTGAAAAAGTAATTGAAAAGTTGGGATCATTCATCGAGCCGGTTTTCCAAAATGGTAATTTAAAATGGAATCCTAAAAAGTTTTTATGGGAATGATCTGATGATACTATAATGCTTAAGAAAGCATAAAGCAAGGTGGTAAAATACTGAGGGAAAAAGGAAACCAGGAAGAGAATTCAATTTTGTAAATCCGGATCCGAAAAAGATTCGTGAGAGACTAGGATTATCTCAAAATAAATTTGCAATATTACTTGGAATAAGTACTTCAACTCTTCAGAATTGGGAACAAGGTAGACGAAAACCGGAAGGTCCAGCAAAGGTCTTGCTAAATGTTGCATCAAAATATCCGGATGCGGTATTAAATACCGTTTTTAATAAGTAACTCAAAAATTACTTCTGAGAACCGGCTTATACTAAAAATGTTAAAGTTTCAAATGATTTTTCTCCGAAATCATCTAATATTCACTTCGACTATTTTGCAGCATATTGCATAAAAGTCTTGACTAATTAAAAACCAAAGAAAAAAAGAAGTGGATTTTGTAATTACAAGAGATGACAAGCCAATTCAACTGGTTTATAATCTTTTGCAAAACGAAACAGTTAATAACAAAAATATATTAAAGCCGGGGAATGGCTTTCCGAATTAAGTGTATAATTATTGAGCAGATTATTTTAGGGTAATCTTCTTTCTACTGAAATTGAAGAGAAATAATCACCAAATCTTGACCCTTAAACTATCCGGTCTATACATCGGATCGCCCGGCTTCACATTAAATGCTTTGTAAAATTCCGGCATGTTTGAAAGCGGACCGTTTGCTCTCAATTTATCCGGAGAATGCGGATTGGTCAATATCTGCTTCTTCAAAGCTTCATTTCTTTCATGCCCCGCCCACGATTGTGCATATGCAATAAAAAATCTTTGATCGGGCGTAAAACCGTCAATCTTTTTGTTTGATCTTCCTTCTTTTGTCAGCTTGAATGCATCGTATGCTATAACTAGTCCGCCCAAATCAGCAATGTTTTCACCGAGCGTTAGCTCTCCGTTGACATGAAGACTGTCAAGCACTACATAATCACTGAACTGCTTAACTATTTTTTCTGTCCGTAATTTAAACTTCTTTTCATCGTCTTTACTCCACCAGTTTTTTAAATTACCGCTAGCATCGTACTGCCTGCCCTGATCATCAAATCCGTGTGTCATTTCATGCCCGATAGTTGCGCCGGTTTCTCCGTAATTTACTGCATCGTCTGCATTCAAATCAAAAAACGGCGGCTGTAGAATGCCTGCCGGAAAAACTATTTCATTTAACGATGGATCATAATAAGCATTAACCGTTTGAGGGGTCATTTCCCAAAGCGTTTTGTCAACCGGCTTTCCGATTTTATCAGTCATATATTTGAAATTAAATATGTTTGCACGGATTATATTATCAACATAAGCGCCGCGGTCAATTTTTAATCCGCTGTAATCACGCCATTTATCGGGATAACCGACTTTCTTCAAAATCTTGTGTAGTTTATAGATGGCTTTTTCTTTTGTAGCTTTACTCATCCAATCTAACTTTTCAATTCTTTCTCCGAAAACCTTGATTAAATTATCAACTATATGAATATTGCTTTTTTTAGCGGCTGGCGGGAAATGAAGCCGGACAAATTCCTGTCCCAAAATCTCTCCGATTGCCTGATCGGCATCCTGTAATATTCTTTTCCATCTTGGCTTTAATTCTTTTGCGCCCGTAAGAACTGTTCCGAAAAAACGAAAATTCTCGTCTACAAAATTATTACTTAAATAAGGAGCAAAATTATTTATTAAACACCACCTTAAATAAACTTTCCAATTATCTATGCTTTCGCTTTTTAACAAATTGTTTACTTCTTTAAAAAACTCCGGCTGGCTGATAATTATATAATCTGATTTTTTAATTCCTGCTTCCTGCAAAAATAATTTCCACTTAATCGTAGGTGTTAGCGAATCTGCCGATTCTATGGAGTATTTATGATAAATCGCATATGGATCCCTCTGTTCAACGGGTGTCATGGAAGATTTTGCCAGATTTGTTTCAATATTCATTACAATGTTTGCTTCCTTTTTAGACAGCTGCGCATCATCTCCTAATAATTTAAACATATTGGCTATATGTTCTATGTACTTGTTTCTGATTTCTATTGAAGCTGAATCTGTTTTTAGATAATAGTCTCTGTCGGGCATGGCGATTCCGCCTTGATATAGATATGGAACAATCTTAGAACTGTTCATTTGATCCTGCATGGCAAAGAAATTAAATAAGGGCGAAACTCCGTATGTTTGATATAGTGCAATGACGGAATTCAGATCCTTTAAATCTTTAATCTTATTAATCCGGCTGAACTCTTTATTTAATGGCTCTGCTCCCTGTCTGTTTATCCTAACAGTGTCCATCCCGCTAAAATAAAAATCGCCGACCTTTTGTATGTTGCTTCCTTCTGGAGCTTTTTTCTTTGCATCTTCTTTCATTACCGTGAGCAGTGATTTATAATTATCTTCTTGCAGCGAACTAAATATTCCCCAATAACTTTCCGACGGAGGAATAGGATTGTTCTTTAACCAGTTGCCGTTTGCATAAGCAAAAAAATCTACTGCTGGCTTAACTGAATCGTCAATCCAGTTGAGCTGTAGTCCTCTTCCTGCATTTTTTTCTTTTTGATTTATTGTTTGTGCTTTGTTCATTGTGCCTGCTAATGATAATATTATTAATACTGCTATGTAGAATTTCATTTTTCCACTCTTATTTTTTTGTTAAACAAATATATGTAGAAAATTTTACGTGCTAAAATAACGTATGAATTTTGAAAAAAATTTAAATATCTGCTTGATATTTTTATTTAACATTTTTATTTTTTCAGCCGAAAATTAAAAGGGAATTTAACAGGGTGAAAAAACAGTCTCTATACCTAAAAAACAATTCCGATTTAATTAACAACAATTAATTTATAATTTATTAATAATCTCAAAAGGATAATCATGTCTAAAAAGCCAAAGTCCCGAAAACTGTCTTTACTAACCAAGAGAGAAAAGGAAGTTCTCTATTATATAAGTCAGAGTTATAAAAACAAACAAATAGCAAAGTCACTTTATATCTGCGTAAAAACAGTTGAAAAACATAAACAGAATATGATTAAAAAATTGAACCTTAAAAACACGGCTCAGCTAATAATTTTTTCCGGACTCAATTTTTTAAATGTGTTATTGTTTATTACTGCTTTCTTGCCGGATGATATTTTTTAAATATTATTTGTTAAAATTAAAAATCGGGGATTCCCGTATTTATTTTAAAATCATTTCTTCTTAGTTTTTCAGAAGAAATTAAATGACACTTTGAAAACATAAAAACACGAAAAAAGGCAGGGGAAAACAAGACACAGGGGAGAAGGGGGAACAAACAACGGGCGCAGCGCAAAATGGAGGGAAATCTGACCCCACTTATATAAGCCGATTAATAAATTGGTGGACTAAGTGGGGTTTAGATTTTTAAAGTTTCCTGAGATTTGTATAAAGAAATGCCGCCGCTATCCCAATCCCTATTCCCAATGCTAAATGTCCGGTTGCAGCACCCAGCCCGGCACCTAATGCTATCCCAACTCCAAGCGGTATGTTTTTTTTAAGTCTCATAATAATTTATCAATCCTCAATAACAAGTTTCTTCAATGCCGCTATCCACATCGGATGATCATTCAAACTTTCCACTAATTGAAGCTTTTCTCCTCCGTTTTTTTCAAACAACTCTTTATAATCAATTCCTATCTCCACAATTGTCTCAAGACAATCAGCAACAAAAGCCGGACTGAAAACCAAAATCCTTTTCACCCCTTCCTTCGCTTTTTCTATTATCACCTTGTCGGAAAACGGCTCAAGCCATTTTTTATCCAGCCTGGATTGAAAACAAACTGTGTATTTCTCTTTTGGAATTTGAAGCTTCTCAACCAGCAATCGCGTTGTCGCATAACAAGCTGCCTTATAACAGAATTTATTTTCTTCATTAATTTCACTTTCGCAATTGTGCTCCGAACATGGCTTGCCGTCATTGTAAACTTTGTCAACCTGCCTTTCAGGCAGCCCGTGATAACTAAATAAAATATGATCGTATTCATTTAGATTATATTGTTTGGATCTTTCAACGATAGTGTTTATGAATCCTTCATTATCGTAAAATTGGCTAATAACCTTTATCTCGGGTATTACCCACCACTTTCTTATAAGATTAATTGCCTTCTCAATTGCACTGCCTGTGCTTGCTGATGCGTACTGAGGAAATAAAGGAATAATAATTATTTTATCGTAGACTTTTTTCTGCATTTGCGAAATAACTTCATCCAATCCCGGATTTTGATATCGCATTGCTATCTCAACATCATAATCGCTTCCTAATGCCGCCTGCAATTTCTCTTTTACGCTTTTTCCGTATATTATTATCGGCGATCCGTCCTTTGTCCACAACTGTTTATAAATTTTTGCAGATTTAGGCGCACGGAACGGCACAATAATTATATTTACCAATATCTTCCTGAGCAGCCAGGGAATATCAATTACCCGCGGATCATTTAGAAACTCCGAAAGATATTTTCTTACATCGCTGACCGATGGACTGTCGGGTGTTCCTAGATTTATTAATAAAACATCAACCTTAGCGTTCATAAAAAAAATTCCTTAATGTATTACCAGCCCATGCGGTTTCTTAAGGAAACAATTTGAGCTGTGTGATGCTTTCCATGCCATGCATAAACTCCGACGTTTCTCGATAATTCAACGATTCCCTGTTCCGGATGAATGAAAGTCTTTTTGAAATCATCTAGCGAAAGCGATTTCAGTAAAATTACAAATCGCTTTTGAACGGCTTCAAATAAATCGAGTGAAATTGCAACCGGTGCTTGAGCCGAATCGGCTAAATTTGACCAGAGCTCCTGATTGTAAGTCTTAACTATCGGCTGATTTTCTGTTAATGTCAGCTTAAATCGTATGAGTGCGTTCGTGTGGCTGTCTGCTAAATGATGAACTACCTGCCTTACTGTCCATCCGCCTTCACGGTAATGTGTATCCAATTGTTCTTCATTTAATCCGGCAGCGGCATTTCTTAAAAGTGCCGGCGCTTCTTCTAAATCCCGTATGTATTTATTTTTTAATTCTTCGGTAAAGTCTCCCTCAAATTTAAATTTTCCGATCGGATATTTTAATTCTTCTATATTGAGTTGTTTTGTAGTCATAATTGATTCCTATTTTATTTTAAATATATCATTTTTTTAGTTTGAATAAATCCCGGCGTTTCTAGCTTGTAAAAATAAATTCCGCTTGAAAGCTCACTGCTTCCTGCAAAAAACTGTATTGAATATTTTCCTGCACTTTTATTTTCATCTACTAAGTCCGCAACTTGCTTTCCAAGTATATCATATACTTTTAAAGAAACATAACCGCTTTTGGCAAGCTGGAAATTTATTGTCGTACTTGGATTAAAAGGATTCGGATAATTTTGAGCAAGTTCATATATATAGGGTATGTTACTATTTTGGTTTCCATTAATTCCGGTTAATATATCCTGATATTTACTCCTTGCGCTTGCAATAGCTGTCCGTAAATCACTTAAACTATATCCGCCTGCCACAGCAAAAGCAACATCTATTGTATCGTTTGCAGGAATATTGAACGGTCCTCCGGATGTTACTTCCGAAATGTCTCCGGGACCCGCATTTGGTTTTCCGATTCCGCTTGAAAGCGCCTGCCACTTTTCCGCAAATGAAAATCCATCATAAATCTGAAACCCTGTGTCGCCGCCCGGATTTAAAATCCCCCAGAATCCGTAATTATTAGAGGAAATTAAAGCTGTGGCTGTCATTTGAAGCTGATTTTTATTTGCATGATAGGCATATCCGAGACTGCCTGTCGAATCAAATGCTGTATAATCACTGTCGCCGTTCACTAAATCCCAATCAAAAAATATTCCTGTAAACAAATTTGAAATTGCTGAGTTATTATTGTTTACTATATTATATCGAAGAATAATATAATTATTATCCGGTGAATTTACATAGCTGTATGATCTTAGTTTTACGGTAACACCCACTTTTGCAGTTCCCGCTCCGTTGTCATTAAAGACTGTCGTTCCTTCCTGATATCCGTTCGCGGTTAAAAGCGAAAACGGCTGAATTGGTACAAAAGCTGTGTCCTGCGCGCTTCCTTGATTATTGTCTCGTGCCTCATCCGAAATTGTTGTAGCTGAAGTGCCGAGCATTAAAGCTCCCTCAAATAATAAATTGCTTCCGCCGTTAAAAGAAAAACCATTGCCCTGCGTATTGTTGGGATAATCATTAAAACTTAAAGCACCCTTGCTGGTAATTGTAAGTGCGACATTATTATATCTTTGAGTTGAATATGAAGGATTAACTAACATATTAAAGGACTGAAAATCATTATATGTCCCGCCGCTAAATTGCAAAGTCAGCGTAAGCGGGTAATCTAAAGGTAAAGTGTTAGATAATTTTACCGAAAACATTGCTGTGTTATTGCTTATTGAATCCAGCGTTCCCAGATGTGTTATTGTATAATTACCGTTTAAAACCGTTGCATAAGAGTTGCTGCTCGATAATGTCACCGAAATATTGTCAACGGGTTTTAAATAATTTCTAAACATAATGCCAATATTAATTGTTTCTCCCGGTTCAAAAATTCCGTTATTATTATCACCCGAAGCATTATCGTAAAAACTTATTTCATCGGCACGTATTGCCTGAGAGTTTGTATCCGATAGCGTTTTATAAGCGTTTATTCTTCCGCTTCCGATTAAGTGGAAATAATTTGGATTTTGATTATCAATGTTATCTGTATTAACTCTTATCTGCTGGGCAATTTGAAGAGGCGAATAATTTGGAAATCTTGTAAACGCAAGTCCAGCAAGCCCTGCAACAAGCGGAGAAGCAAACGAAGTTCCGTATCCAACGTTGTAATAAGTGTTTGGCTGCCATGTCGATATTATTGCGTTTCCCGGAGCGCATACCCCAATGTTTGGTCCATAGTTTGAATAGCTGGCTAAAACATCATTTTGGTCTGTAGCTGCAACCGATAAAACTCCTTTATACGATGCGGGATAAAAAGATTCATCTACACCGTCATTGCCTGCTGCGGCAACTATTAATACACCTTTGGAAATTGCATAGTTAATAACATCCTGCTCGGCATTTGAAAATCCGCCGCCGCCCCAGCTGCAGTTAATTACTTTTGCTCCATGATTAATAGCATATAAAATTCCGTCAAACCCAAATACAATTAATGGTTCACCTCCGGAATTAATGTCGCCTTCAGAAACTTTAACCGCCATAAGCTCACAGTTATAACCTATACCGGCAACACCTATCTTGTTATTAGTTACTGCCGAAGCAACTCCTGCTACGAATGTACCATGATGCGGAGAGTCTTCCATTGGATTGTTGTCGGGAGTTGCATTACCGCTCCCGTCTCCGCTTCCGCCGAAATCCCAGCCGATAGAATCTGCCGGAAAGCCGGCATCATTTTGCCAATTTGGATTATGCCAGATGTTCCCGTATAAATCCGGATGTGCCCAGTCCACTCCAGTATCTACAATGCCTATAATTACATTAGGACTGCCTTTTGAAATATTCCATGCATCTACTGCATCAATTAATGCAAGATTATATTGGCTGCTGTATAATGAGTCATTAGGAACACTCGACGAAATATTTCGAGGAATGATAGCGGGCTTTCTTAAATATCTCGGCTCTGCCCATTCTACATTACTAAGACTGGCAATCTTTGCGGCAACAATAAGCGGATCAGAATGGTCGTCATATTTCACCGAGTAAATTCTGTCTAATCCGAATTTGCTTCCGGGGCTTTCTGTACCAAATTCAGATTGCGTTGAATAAAATTTATATTTGCTGAATGCTGAATTTAATTGAGATGTAATATCAGGTCTCTTTAACATGACTGCGGACTGACTACTTCCGGAAGTATTCTTAAGCTTAATAATAATATTATTTGACAAATAATAAATATTACCGTGATGAATTATTCTTGAGTTAGAATTATTATTTTGCGTCATTCCAAGACTTAAAAGAAATGTCAGGAATAAGAAAATTAACTTATATAAGCGTTTTGTATTCATTAATAAATCGTTTTAGTAATTAAAAATTTTTTACTCGTAAAGAAATATTGTTAAAACTATAAGTAATTGCAATGTGCAATATTATATGAAATTAGATAAAATAATTGTGATAAAGGTGGGTAAAAAAAAGCCATCTGTATAAGATGGCTTCTCTTTATAAAGTTGATAGTGCTTCAAAATTTGCTTTTATAGTTTTGTCAAGATCTTCTTTTGAATGTTCGGTTGAAATAAATGCCGCTTCAAATTGTGCGGGTGCAAGATATATTCCGCGTTTCAACATCTCATTAAAATATTTCCCGTATAATACAGTGTCTGATTTTATTGCTGTTTTAAAACTGTTTACTTTTTCTTCAACAAAGAATAATGTCGACATTGAGCCGACTCTGTTAAGTGCATAATTTTTCTTTAGCAGCTTAAGATTTTCTTTTATTCCGCTTTCCAGATATGCAGCTTTTTCTTCTAAAAGAGTATAAACCTCTGGATGATTTTTGATATGACTCAGAGCTGCAAATCCTGCTGCCATTGCAAGAGGATTGCCGCTTAAAGTGCCTGCTTGATAAACCGGTCCGCTCGGAGCAACCATTTCCATTATTTCTTTTTTGCCTCCAAATGCTCCAACGGGTAAACCGCCCCCTATAATTTTTCCGAAAGTCGTTAAATCCGGTTTAATCCCAAATATTTCCTGGGCTCCGCCGCGCGCTACCCTAAATCCGGTCATTACTTCATCAAAGATTAAAACAATTTTTTCTTGATCACAAATTTGCCTCAACTCTTTTATAAAACTATCCGATGCTCGAACTACTCCCATATTTCCTGCGACGGGCTCAATTATGACAGCCGCAATCTCATTTTTATTTTGGCTTATTAATTTTTTAATTGAATCAATATCGTTATAATCGGCAAGTAGCGTATCAGCGGCATTTCCTTTAGTAACTCCCGGACTAGTCGGAATTCCTAATGTTAAAGCTCCGGATCCGGCTTTAATAAGAAAATAATCTGCATGCCCGTGATAACACCCTTCAAATTTTATAAATTTTTCTTTGCCGGTATATCCGCGTGCCGTGCGTATTGCACTCATGGTTGCTTCTGTACCGCTGTTTACCATTCGAATCATTTCAATTGAAGGCACTAATTCGGTTATTAACTTTGCAATTTTTACTTCAAGCTCGGTCGGTGCGCCGAAACTTGTTCCGTTTTCAATGGCGTCTAATAGCGCATTTTTAATAAAGGAAGGATTGTGCCCGAATAAATGAGGTCCCCAGCTTCCGATATATTCTACAAATTCATTTCCGTCAACGTCAATAATCTTTGATCCGATTCCTTTGGAAATAAAAAGAGGACTGCTTCCCACAGACTTAAAAGCTCTTACGGGTGAGTTTACTCCGCCGGGTATATATTTTAATGCTTCCCTAAATAAGATATCACTTTTATTTGTGTTCATTTTCTATCCATATAAACTTGGGTTATAAAACTATTCTTTATTAATTATTTTTATCATATCTTTTTCAAGCGTTTCCTTCGGTGATTCGACTATCCTTCCAATTTCTATATTATTTCGATAAAATATAATAGTCGGTACCTTTTCCACATTTAAACTGTCTGTCTCAGTTCCTTTTCCTTTTATATCTCTGCCGACCATAATCATTTTTACGCTGTCCGAAGGATATTTCAAGTAATCAAGAATTTTAAAAAATCTCGGAACCTCTCTTCTGCTATCGCTGCACCATGTTCCCATTACGATTGTCATCTTCATGTCTTTCATTTTTCCCGAAATATTTTCTAGCGAGGTTGAATCTATATTGTAA
>JAJYOQ010000595.1 GCA_021796135.1 Bacteroidota bacterium | reverse complement strand
TGCGGAAGTCAGGAGGTGAGTTAATAAGTTTAAGTCCAAGATTAAGTGTATGATTAAGTTAAAGTTAAAAAAACAATTTTGTAATTCATTTGATGCTGAAAATTTTTCGAGCTTTTTATCTAATTGTACAAACAATATCTTTTCCTGTCTTACGCACTGGGACACCCAAAATTGATTTCGAATAATTTTAATAGTTGTTCTTGCTCTTCATTTTTAATCAAAAGTCTTGTATAACTTGATTGTGAATAGGGCGTGATTATAGTAAGAGAATAAATAGTCTTTAAAATGTCGATTGCTTTTCCCGGGCTTAACTTTGAGGTTTTATTTTTTAACTGTCTTTCCAGTTCTTTGTAAACAACACATGCTGCAAATGATATACAAACGTGCGCTTCTATTCTGTGTTTTAAATAATGGAAGATCGGACGTATACGTAAATCTGTTTTGGATATTCGGAATGTTTTTTCAATTTGCCATAGCCGTTTGTATTGTACTATTACTTCCTCTTTTGATAGGTTAGTATTGGTCAAATATCCTTTGAGCCCATCCCATTTTGCATCGTCATTATATTTATCATAATCTATTGTAACGGTCGTTTCTCCATCTAATTTTAAGTATTTGTTGTACCCTTTGTTTGTGATTTGCTTTTTGGTGAGTTTACCTGTCGATACTGATTTTTCAAGTTTCTTTAATCCACATTTTCTGTTATGCTCATCTTTTTTAGCTCTTTGCCGGGAGTAACCGAGAATCATTTTTTGACCATCTTGCTTTTGTAAAATAGCACTCTGACCATCGCTTAGTCTCAAAGATAGTAATTGTTTTTTCAGTACTTCCGATTCGTTCTTTATTCGTGCTCCAACTATAAATTCATATTTCTTTTCACTTAGTTCTTTTATGTTTTCCTTTGACATCAATCCCGCATCAGCTACTATGACTAATTGTTTTATTTTATATTTTTTCTTGAACGTTTCAACAACAGAAAGCATTGTATGTCCTTCAAATTTATTCCCTTCAAAAATCTCATATCCCAGAGGGAATCCGGTTGCATTTACCAACAAGCCAAGTACAATTTGAGGTTGTTGATGTTTCCCGTCTTTACTAAATCCCATCTTGCGCAGGTCATCTTCCTCTTCTGCTTCAAAGTACAAAGTGGTAACATCATAGAAAACTATCGATGCTTCCCCTTGCAATACCTTCATGGCATGACGGTAACTGATCTGCTGAACCAGAGTCAGTTGATGATGATGAAGCCTATCTAAGTAACGATATACCTTATCAATATTAACATCAATACCTTTGTATTTATATAGATAATCAACTGTTTTTAGTTTGCTTACCGGGTATACTAAACGAGTGATTACCAAATGCCGAAACAATTCATCTTCTATTGTATTGAAACCAATTTCATCAAATATTTTTCCCAATAGTAGTTCGGGACCCAATAACTTTAAATCACCAACCGAATTGAAAAATGTATCAACTAAATCTTTTTCTTTGTTTATGTCAAAATTGAACTGTTGCTGTCCATGAAGTACTTTAAGTTCTTGCTTTGCTACTTTATAAAGTTCTTCAATTATCTTGCTATTAACAGAGCTGCCTATTGTTTTAGCAACTTTGTATTTACCTGAACTTTTATCAATAACTTGGATACTGACAGAACCGCTCTTATTTTTCTTTTTTCGTACAAACATATCCCAAAATTACATCCGGGACACCCAAATCCAACATAGAAATGCTGTTATTGGAAGGATTTCTAAAGATATTCAGTCCCTTCGAAAAAATGCGGAAGTCAGGCGCATCCACTACCCACTCATTACCTTCTTTGATGTACTTGACTGACTGCTCTATTGCTTGATGTGCGCTTCGTCCCGGTCGGAACCCGTAGCTGCTTTCGCTAAAGTATGGCTCATAATGCTTACTTAGCTCTTGATGGATTGCCTGTTGAACTAACCGGTCTTTTACCGTTGGTATTCCAAGCATCCTTTTTCCTCCTGACTCCTTCGGGATTTCTACTTTCAGCACCGGACTTACCTCGTACTTCTCTGTAAGCAGTGCTGACCGCAGACCGTTGTGGTTCTTGTTATACCATTGTCGCAGTTCCTTTACATCCATTCCATCTACGCCGCTGCTTCCGCCGTTTTGAATTACTCTTTGACATGCTCTGTTTAGGTTTACATAGTCCACTATCCTTTCCATTATGTTTTCCGTCAAGGCTCGCTCCCTCTCCAATAGCGATAGCAGTTCAACTCCAGAGGTAATCTCCTTGCCGGTTCCGCCGGTTTTTGTTTCCGCTGGTTTATCCATCAGTTTATCTATCCTTTCCTTTCCGAATAGTTCTATCTGATGACTGTTTTTTTGTTGCTTTCTGTTTTTACGCATCTTCGAGACTTACCTTTGTTACTGAATTCAGACCTTCATCCCTTTTTTTTTTTTTTTCGGGACTACTATGTCCTCTGCTGACTTCTATACATTCTTCACCATCAATTCCTTGATAGCTTATCTCTCTTCTTTGCCGGCTCTATAGCCCGTGGCTTAGAGAAAACGTATAGACCTCCCGGGGTAAGTAATAACACTTTCGATTTGATGCGCCGGATTTACACCTCTTACTTCCGAATGACTTTTGGGCTTATTGATTCATGGGTCAATTACCCAGTAAGACATGCCTTATATCCGATTCCTGTTCGTCGTTACAAATCTTTGCCTACGGCTTCCTTCAGATTCCACCTTACGATGGACACCCTTGCTTTCGGCTATGAGATTCCGGTCATTACGGCTTTCTCGGGACTTGTCCGCTCAAATACGAACGCACCCGTTAGTTTTACTACATGCCCGGCACACCTAATATGTCACCGCTCTGCGGTTCTGACCATTTTACGGAGCCTGACACGTATGAGTGGCCTGCTACGTTTGCCCCGTTTGCGGGCACTCAATAATTATGAGAATCTAT
>JAJYOQ010000594.1 GCA_021796135.1 Bacteroidota bacterium | reverse complement strand
AAAATAAAACCTTCGCATTTCTGCGAGCCCATGCAGGTTCTGTGTACTGATTACAAGTATAGATAAAGGATATCGCTTTAATTTTTCTATAACTTTATCATCAAATTCATTGTAATTAAAATTTATAAAAATTATTTGTTTGGAATTTCCATCAAAGTCAGAAAACTCTTTTGAATTTAATAATGGATAAGATTTAATATTTCCCTTGAATTCCTTCCAAATCTCAAAATCTTGAATAACTTTTAGACCATTTGGCAAGTCAAAAGGTGAAGAATTCTTACCAAGATAAATAAAATCAGATGCCATTTCATTAATGTTCCATTTATCAGTTAACTCATCATAAAAATAGCCTATATCAGCAAGGTCTTTGTATGTTTTTAACTTTCGGAATCCGAAATCAGATATAACTCGAGGAACATTGTGACCGCCGACACCTTCAACCTCCTTAGTATCTCTTTTTAAATAAAAGAAGGGATCAATTGGAATATTTTCTATCGGTTTAATTGGCTGATGATTTTCTCTATTTTTATACCTGTTTGCAAGCAGTATTGCTACAGGAGATTCAAACTCTGGGTCTTCAGTAAGCGAGACTCTAATTGTATCTCCAATACCGTCTTCAAGTAATGAGCCTATACCAAGAGCTGATTTTATTCTTCCGTCTTCTCCTCCGCCGGCTTCCGTAACACCGAGATGAAGAGGGTAATTCATTTTTTCTTCTTCCATTTTGGTAATTAAAAGCCGGTATGCTTGAACCATAACTTGAGGGTTACTTGATTTCATAGAAAGGACAATATTATAATAGCTTAATTCTTCGCATATACGAACAAATTCTAAAGCGGATTCGACCATTCCTAGAGGCGTATCCCCGTAGCGACTCATAATACGGTCAGATAATGATCCGTGATTTGTTCCAATTCTCATTGCCGTACCATATTCTTTACAAATTTTAACAAGAGGGGTAAATTTTTCTCTTATCCTTTCAAGTTCAATCTCATATTCGTTATCGTTGAATTCTAGGTTTTCAAATTTTTTTCTGTCAGCATAATTACCAGGATTAATTCTTACTTTCTCAACAATTCTTGCAGCAATTTCAGCCGCATTAGGTGTAAAATGGATATCCGCAATTAGCGGAACATTATATCCGCTTTTTCTTAATTCCTTTTTTATAACCTCGAGATTTTGTGCTTCTGATTTACTTGGTGCAGTTATTCTTACATACTCACAACCGGCATCAACCATTCTAATGGTTTGCTCAACTGTAGCTTTTGTATTCATTGTATCAGTTGTAGTCATCGATTGAATTCTAATTGGATTATTCCCGCCCAATGGAATGTCTCCGATGAAAACTTCTCGTGTTCTATATCTTGAATATTGAGTTAAACTATTACAATAATTTTTTTCCATTTTGTTATTATTTACCATTGCTTCACTATAAAATAATTGTATTAAATTGAATAGAAATTTACAAAAACTTAATATACAGTATGTTGATCTGAAGTATAATTTGAATAAGATCCGCAAAACAAATATGCCAAGATAATTTGCAAAATGAAATCCATTAAATAAGTTTAATAAATTTGAGAAATATTCCAAATCATTGTTTTCATAAATGCAAACAATTATATAAATTGGTTAGATAAATTTTATAACTATACGTCATTCCAACATCATTCTAATGAGAATATCCGAAAATAAAATAGAAGAAATTAGGTCGGCAGCCAATATAGTAGAAATTATTTCTGAATTTATCCAAATAAAAAAACGCGGAAAAAATTTTATTGGACTTTGTCCATTTCACAACGAAAAGACTTCTTCTTTTACAGTGAATGAGGAAAAACAAATTTTTCATTGTTTTGGATGTCATATTGGCGGAAATGTTTTCAAATTCCTTATGGAATATGAAAAAGTATCGTTTGTTGAGGCTGTCCAGGATGTCGCCCGTCGTGTTGGAATAACAATTGAGTCAAATGATAATTTTTCCAGCGAAAAACAAAGTCAACTAGAACTCCTCTATGACATAAATAATACTGTAGCAAAATATTTTTCTGATAATTTGATTATCAAAAAAGAAGGAGAAGCTGCTATAAATTATTTTAATAATAGAAAAATTAAGCCGCAGACAATGAGGAGTTTTGGGCTAGGGTACTGTTTTCCTGCACGAGATGCGCTGGTAAATTTTCTAAAAGACCATAAAATCGATATTGAAAAGGCATTGCTCTTAGGATTAATCGGCAGTAGTAATGACGGAAGATTATATGATAAATTTTCCGGCAGATTAATTTTTCCGATATTTTCGCCTAATGGAAGAGTTGTGGCTTTTGCCGGAAGAGTTTTTAATGAAAAAGAAGGCACTGCTAAATACTTAAATTCTCCCGAATCGCCCATTTATACAAAGGGCAGAATCCTTTATGGACTTTCTCATGCTAAAGATGAAATAAGAAAATTAGATAAAGCCATATTAGTTGAAGGTTATATGGACTTGATATCTTTATATCAGGGCGGAATTAAAAATGTCGTAGCAGTTTCCGGTACAGCGCTTACAGAAGAACAAACTATCCTTCTTTCACATTATACTAAAAATATTATATTATTATTTGATGCTGATACTGCAGGAATAAAAGCTTCCATGAGAAGTATTGAAATATTGTTAAAAAGAGATATGGAGATCAAAATTGCCTCCTTACCTAGGGGAGAGGATCCCGATTCTTATATCCAAAAATTCGGTAAAGATCGGTTCGAAGAAATAATAAAAAAAGCAATTAATTTTGTTGAATTCCAATCTGCAATTTTTGAATCTCAAGGAATGTTTGATGAACCATCTACGACTGCAGACGCTATCAGAGAATTGGTAAAACCAATTGCACTAATAAAAGATGAGTTGAAAAGAAATCTGCTTATTAAAAATATTGCAAGAAAATTTAACCTGCGTGAGAGAAGGATAGTTTGTTC
>JAJYOQ010000077.1 GCA_021796135.1 Bacteroidota bacterium | reverse complement strand
AAATTGTCCCATTGATTATCAGTTATTTTAGAATCAGATAAAATATTATATTCAATCATTTTTTTTAACCGTAGAATTATTTTTTATGTTTTTAGTTGTAACAAACTTATAAACAAAATCCGATATCATTATAATTATTAAAATAACATAAGGGTATTTGTATCGGGCATCTCCGTATGTAACAAGGTTCATTATTAAACAAATGGAAATGAAACTCAAATTAATTAAAATCCCTTCATTAAAGAAAATCGATCTTTTTTTTCCTGATAATAAGAAAAGAAATATTATTAACAATGAAAAATAATATAAATGATGAAGAATTTGGACTAAAATATAGATAATCTTCTCATAAAACGGCATTCCGGAAAGAATATTGCTGAAATCTCTATTGATAATAATTGTCTTCAATACTAGAAAAAGATTCCATTTCCCGTAATCAAATAAATGTGAAACAGAGAAATCATCCCATGCAAACATATAAATAATCTTTAAAGGGAAAAGACTAATCCACTTTATAGGATGTTTTATAATCCAGTTCTCAGCCTGGTTTTTCCAATATTCTTCTTTAAAATAAAATGTTTTTGTTTCAGGGGAATCTATGTAACCGGAATTCCCTTTATCGAAAACATTCGCATTAAAAGCGCCGGTAGCATTTCTGTTTGCTCCTATTAAGATATTAATAGGACCATTGTTTGACGTAAAGATAAATTGACCGAAGTTTAAATAAGTAAAACTACCGAATACCAGAATAAATAAGAACAACCCGGCTGCAATAAATAAAGGTGTTTTGGATCTCTTTGAAAATAAATGATAAACAGTAATTAAAAAATAAATAGCAATTAAACCCCAGCCCAATGGTCTTATTCCGACTGATGCTGCTGCTAATAAGCCGGCAATAAAATATGATAGCTTACTTTTTAACAAGTAAAAATAAATACTACCTAGAATAAGACAACCAAAGGACAATTCTGTTAAATTCATTAATATCAACCCGATTGAGCTGATATAAAAGATATAAAGAATAACAGCTATTCTTGCAGCATGATCATTAAATATTTTTTGCGATAATCGAAATACTAAGTAAAGTTGAAGGATATTAAGAAAAATATTTAATACCCCGATTGATAAGGTTGAATTATAAACTGACAATACAATAATTAAAAGGTTTATAAAAAGTGGTGCTATAATGTAATCCTGATAAAGATGCTGGGGCAATGGATAAAATCTATGTGAGGTTAAACATTGCTGCGCCAAATTATAATTATAAAGTGAATCACTTTTATATACAAAAGGAACGGTAAATAATATAATAAATTGAATTGCAATGTATATAATTACTGCTGTCAAAAGATTATCTGAAATTAATCTAAAGATTTTGTGCATTTAAGAATAAATAGATTTAAATATTGGATATACTAATTTATAAATTAAATAAATATAATATTACTATTCTGGGTAATATTAAATTAATAATTTATTAACATCAATTTTAATGTTAATTAATTTCAATCCCTTTATTTTTAACCTCATAAATATTTAGATTTTCATTAAAACCATTTCATTTTAATTTCAATTCAGTATTTGCGGATAATATGTTAAATCTGAATAAATCCATATAAATTATATTAGGATCATTATGCACAATTTAATGCAAGAAGAGTCCAATCTAAAAATTGCATATTTTGCCGGGAGTATGCGCCCGGGTATTGATGGTGTCACTAGAGTTCTCTATAAATTGATTGATGAGCTTAATGAACGCAAAATTGAAAATATTTTTATTTCAGCTATTATTCCCGAATTAAATAAGCAGCCGACTGAAATGTTTAAGGTTCCTTCGATAACAGTTCCCTTTTATAAAGAATATCGATTACCCTATTCGGGACAAAAGAGTTTTGAAAAACGATTATTAGAATTTAAACCGGATATTATTCACTTTAATAGTCCATGTCCTCTTGGTTATGCAGCACTAAAGTTCGGATTAAAATATAGAATCCCTGTCGTTTCAACCTATCATACACATTTTGTTAGTTATGCTAAATATTATAAAGTTAAATCTCTTGAATCAGTTAGTTGGAATTATTTTCGAAGTATATATAACAGATGCGAATCCGTTTATGTACCCTCGCTTCCAATTATCAACGAACTTAGAGAACACGACATAACAACTACCAAATATCTTCCTCACGGTGTTGATACAGAGGTATTTAATCCAATGTATAAATCTGTGGATTGGAAAAGGGATCTTGGGATTGAAGGAAAAGTAGCATTACTTTATGCCGGACGACTTGTTTGGGAAAAGGATTTAAGAACTCTTTCTGAAGTATATAAAATTCTTAATGAGAGACGAAATGATATTGTTTTTGTTTTAGTGGGCGATGGTCCAATTAGAGAGGATTTACAAGAGCTAATGCCTAATGCTAAATTTCTCGGATATCAATCAGGTAATGAATTGTCTATGACCTATGCATCCTCAGACATATTTATTTTCCCTTCAACTACGGAAACTTTTGGGAATGTTACCGTTGAAGCAATGGCATCCGGATTACCTCCAATTTGTGTTAAAGAAGGCGGAGCTTACGGAATGATAAAAAATAATCAAAATGGCTTAATTGCATTGCCAAGAAATGCGAATGATATTTCGGATAAAATTGAAATACTAATTGAACATCCCGAGTTTCGTAATAATATTGCTAGAAACGCTGTGGAATTTGCAAAATCACAATCATGGAGCAATATATTTAGTGAATTATTTCATAACTATATTGATGTAATAGAAAATTATAGATTAAAAGAATTGTACAAACAAAGAAAAGTTGCTTGAATAATAGAATCAAACTTTATTATTCAATTTTTAGGATGTTCGGTTCGCCAATTCTTAATATATTCTGCAATAGCAGTAGTAGGCGCGCCGGGAGTAAAGAGTTCTCCGACTCCCATTTTCTTTAAAATTTCAATATCTTCATCAGGGATAATACCGCCGCCGGTTAATAACACATCTGATAATTCTTTTTCTTTCATCAAAGTAAGTATCTTTGGAAAGATTGTCATGTGTGCTCCCGATAAGATGCTTATTCCGATAACGTCTACATCCTCCTGTAATGCAGCTTCAACAATCATTTCCGGAGTCTGTCTTAATCCAGTATAAATAACTTCCATACCTGCATCCCTAAGAGCAGCGGCAATTATTTTAGCACCCCTATCATGCCCGTCTAGCCCTGCTTTAGCAACTAATACTCTAATTTTGTTATTCACTTTACCCTCTCTAATTTAATTTCGGATCTAATTATTTCAGCAAATTCTTTTATGCTGTCTTTTTCATAGTCTTTCAAGATTGGCTTAAAAGTAAAGCTATCTTTATAAAATCTCGGAATAATATGAAAATGGAAATGGAATACAGATTGACCGGCAGCTTGCCCATTATTAGTAATAACATTCAGTCCATCCGGTTTTATACTATTATAAATTGCAGACGAAACTTTTTGCGTAACAGCAATTATTTCATTCAGTTCAATTTGAGGGATAGAGAGAAAGTCAATATAATGATTTTTGGGAATCACTAATGCATGCCCATAATTAACCGGTCGAATGTCAAGGAAAGAAATGACGGATTCATTCTCAAAGAGAACTTCAGCTTTCGCCTTTTTATCAATTATATCACAAAATATACAATCCATATTCTAAAAATAGGTATTAAAAAGCTTTCGGGCAATTACAAAATATTAGAAATACTTAATCTTTTGTGTATTTCAAATTTCGTACTAAATTTTTTAATTCTAAAATAAATTGTATATGGATTTATCTTTAATATTTATTACTAGATTAAAATTAGGTTATGTTTATTATTAGCCCTGGCTAACTTGTTTGAATTTTATTTTTTAGGTAATTTAACATTACATATAGTCAGGAGTTTGCTTGGCACGATGGTTTTCAATATTATTATTTTATCTATCTATTTCCATCCAACTTCTTTGTCAATCTCAAAATGTAGTAGTATTAACTCTAAACGGTGAAATTAATCCGGCAGCAGCTGATTATATAAAATCCGGTATTGAATATTCTAAAGAAGTTAATGCACAATGTTTAGTAATTAGATTGAATACCCCCGGGGGACTTTTAGAATCTACAAGAAATATAGTTTCAGGTATACTTCAATCCCCTATTCCTATCATAGTTTATGTTGCTCCTCAAGGCTCCAGAGCAGCTTCAGCCGGTGTTTTTATAACCCTTTCTGCAAATATTGACGCCATGGCTCCGGGCACAAATATTGGCGCAGCTCATCCGTTTTCTTTTGGATCAAAAATGGACTCTACAATGACCGAGAAAGTTACAAATGATGCAGCGGCTTTTATAAGGTCAATTAGCTCAAAAAGACATAGAAATGTTAAGTGGGCTGAAAATGCTGTAAGAAATAGTATCTCAATTACTGAATCGGAAGCCCTGGATGACACAGTAATTGATCTTATTGCAAATAACATGAATGATCTTTTGCAAAAAGTAGATGGTGCAATAGTTTATACTGACAAAGGTAAAGTCATTCTTCATACTAGACCATCAAAAATTATTTATTTTAATATGAGTTTTCAGCAGAAACTTCTAAGTCTTTTAAGCGATCCGAATATTTATTATATATTATTAATGCTGGGTACATTCGGTCTTTTATTTGAGCTGTACAACCCGGGTTTAATTTTCCCCGGTGTAATAGGTTTTATAAGCTTAATTTTATCTTTCTATTCTATGAATACTTTACCTATAAATTATGCGGGGTTAGCTTTGATTATATTCGGAATTATTTTATTTGTACTCGAAATAAAAATTGTAAGTCATGGAATATTGACCGTAGGAGGTGTTGTGTCTTTGGTTTTCGGTTCATTCATGCTGATAAATACTCGTTCTACTCTGGGAGGAATGGACATATCCTGGGAGTTAATTATTTTAATTGCAATTTTAACCTTAGGTTTCTTCTTATTTGCAATAGGATATGGCATTAAAGCACAGAAATTAAAACCTAAAACCGGAATTGACAGCTTAATTAACATGACGGGTGAAACTATATCTGAGATTAATCCTAAAGGACAGGTCCGGGTTCACGGTGAAATATGGAATGCTGAGAGCGTAGAGGGAATAATTGCTAAAGGCGAGGATGTTATTGTGGTTGGTGTTTCAAAACTTAAATTATTAATTCGAAAAGCTAAATAATTCTATTTAGCAGAAGGAGGGTTTCATGGATACAATTTCCGTTTTCTTTTTTATCGTCGTGTTCTTTGGCTTATTTATATTAAGCAATTCAATTAGAATATTGCGGGAATATGAACGTGGTGTAGTTTTTAGACTAGGAAGATTAATTGATGCTAAAGGACCGGGTTTAATTTTTCTTATTCCAATGGTTGATCGTATGGTAAAGGTCAGTTTGCGTACGATTGTAATGGATGTTCCGCCGCAAGATATTATTACAAAAGATAATGTTTCACTAAAAGTTAATGCGGTTGTTTATTTTCGTGTTGTTCAGGCAGAGAAAGTTGTTGTTGAAGTTGAAGATTATTATTCAGCCACGTCACAGATTTCACAAACTACTTTAAGAAGTATTATAGGACAATCTACACTTGATGAATTATTATCTGAGCGTGATAAAATCAATCGGGAACTTCAGCAAATTATAGATGAACAAACTGAACCTTGGGGTGTCAAAGTCTCGGTTGTTGAAGTTAAACAAGTAGACCTCCCGATCGAAATGCAAAGAGCCATAGCAATTCAAGCTCAGGCAGAAAGAGAACGACGGGCTAAGATTATTAACGCTGAAGGCGAGTTCCAGGCGAGCCAGAAACTTTCTGAAGCAGCAGAAATAATTGGTAAATTCCCTGTTGCTATTCAACTTAGATTCTTACAAACATTAACTGAGATTTCTTCAGATAAAAATTCAACTATAATTTTTCCCGTACCAATAGATCTATTAGCTCCATTTATGAGTAAGAGTGAGAAATAATTTGCCGAAATGATTAGGGAATATTTATAGTATTTGGTAAATATAGAAAAGCTTGAATATTTAATATATTCAAGCTTTTTGAAGCTGCCTCACCAGGTCTCGAACCTGGACTCTTCTGATCCAGAGTCAGACGTGTTGCCAATTACACCATGAGGCATATACTGCAAAATTACTTATCATCGGTTTAATATCAAAATTTAATTTATCTTTTTATTTATTTTATAATTGAAATTAAAGCATTTTTTTATATTATTTGAACTATCTGGATTTGAGCACTGTAATTATATTAATAAATTTAAATATTAAAGAAAATAATGAAGATTAAATATTTCTCTTTATACTTACTTTTTATATTATTTTTCAATAAATATCTTATTGCACAAGAATATTTATTTGTGAATTCTATTGGTAATTTTAAGGACGCAAGCTCATTTTCCGTTACATCCGGCGGTGTATTCTATGTATCTGATGCAGAATCTGATGAAATATATAAAATAGATTCTTCCGGAAATATTTTGAAAGATGCCGGAGGATACGGCTGGGATGACGGTTTATTCGATGACCCTTCAGATATCTATGCAAACGTACTATCTGTCTTTGTTTGCGATAAGAATAACAATAGAGTTGAACGCTTCGACAAAGATCTAAATTATATTTCACAGCTAAATACTCAGAATGCTAGTGATAAAAACATGCGCTTTGGTTATCCGACTTCATGCGCAGTATCTCAGCAGGGAGATTTATTTATTCTTGATTCTGAAAATAAGCGAATAGTTAAATTTGACTTGTTCGGAAATTTTATTTTGAATTTTGGCAGCTATGATGCAGGTTCATTTGCACTTGTGGATCCATTAAAACTTGCATTAGATAATAAGGATAATATTTACGTCCTTGATAAAAATAGGATTGTATTATTCGATCAATATGGTAATGGATTAAATATAATAAAAGAGAATCAACATTTTGACGGAATTCAGATTATTTTCGACCATTTATGTGTAAATAATGATTCAGTAGTTTATTCAGCAAATTTAGATAAAAATGATTTTTCACTTGGTAGAATTAATATTTCGCAAAATGATGAAATCAAAAAGATTGTAAGCAGTCTAATTTTTAATGGAAAACTTTATCTCCTCACGCCTAAGAAAATATATATATATCAAAAAATTCAATGAATTATCTTGCCAAAGTTAAATCAAAATTATTTTTAAGAATTACAGTATTTTCTATAATATTAATTTGGTGTGTTGGATTTATATCTCCGATATTTTATTATAAATTAAATTTTCTTATTATATCTTACCCATTTACAAAATATGTTTACTCATTAGTTTGTCATCAAATAGGTTCAAAGTCCTTTAATATAAATGGTGAAAATCTTTTGGTATGTGCGAGATGCACAGGTATTTATGCCGGAGCACTTTTTGCCTCATTAATTTCAATATTTTATTCATTTAAAATGATAAATAATATAAATTTATTTTTGTATTCTATTATTTTCCTTGCTCTTGATGTCTTTTTTACTACGGCAGGGATATATCATTATTCAAAATTATTGGCTTTTTTTACGGGAATATTTTTGGGTTCTGTTTCATTTCTTTATATTTTGAATGTTATTGAAATTAATTTATTAAAAGAGACTAATGGACACTAAAAAAATCTTACCTTCCTTTGTAGCAGGATTTGCTGCTGCAGTAATAACTACGGTTCCGGGTGTAAAAAATATTGGATGTTGTTTAATTGTACCTTTTGCAGTTTTTTTATCGTTTTTTCTGGATGAAAAAATCAATCATGCGAATAATATAATATCCTTTAAAAAAGCCTTGGCATTTGGGGTATTGACTGGGTTATTCACAGCACTATTTTCTTCATTCTTTGATTTGCTTTTTACTTTCCTTACTAAAACAAATGATTATGTTGAAGCATTACCTCAGACAGAAGCTTTAATTCGGACATATAAACTAGGAACATTATTTGATCAAACTATATCTATGTTAGAATTAATGGTGAAACAGATAAAAACGACCGGTTTTTCGCTTTTATATATGTTTATGATTTTTATCTCGAATATAATCATTGATTCAATATTCGGATTGATCGGAGGATTGCTAAGTATGTCATATTTTAATAAAAGAAAATCATTTACCGATAAAATATGATAACAGCAATAATCTTTTTTCTTCATTTTATATTTTCATTAGTAATATTTACAAGAAAATGGCAGGATGATAACCTGTCTTCAGCTTTTATTAATTTAGGTCTGATTGGCTTATTATTTACTGTCGGTTGGTCACTTGCAGGAATTGTTTCAAAGCTAATAATGGAGCCAAAAGGATTTGGAATTTATTTTGACAGGGATACTTTTTCTTTAACCTTACTTACCTTATCAGAATTCTTTTTTTATAGAATGTATTATTCTGATATTATTAACGAAGACGATAAGGAAAAACTATAACTGCTATTTGACTAAGTTGTTTTTGAGACGGATCCAATGCCTGAAATCGCCATTGCCTTAATGCATTGATTGCAGAGTTTTCAAGCCTGGTATCAGCTTTAATTAGAGGTATTATTGTCCCTACAGTGCCATCAGGAAGTATCGTAAATCTTAAACGTATATCGATTTCTTTATTGACGCCTTCCGGATAAGGCGGGATTATGTAGCTATATATTTTACGCTGACCCCTGCCTCCCCAGTCAATGTCATAACCGAAGCTGCCGTTACCTCCGGTTTTATTTCCCATTCCCATAGAGTTAATATTAGAATTCGCCTTATTTGTATTGTTATCGGATTTCCCTTTTTCAATCTTTTTATCGGATGGAGTTATTAAATCTCGATTAGTATTATTTTTTGATTCCGAAACATCTGTAGATTTCATATCCTCAGTCTTATTTTTATCTTTACTTGATGAGGATTGTTGAATTTGTTGGTCATTACTATTCAATTGATCACCTAGTGCGCCTGAAGAACCGGGCAAGCCTGATTCACCGAAAGATAATTCTACATACTTATCTGTAGGATAGTCAACCGAAAATTTAATAGTAAGCAATAATGCAATTATAATAATATGCATTAAAACTGATGCTGAAGTCGAAATATTTTTAACTGAATTGTAAACCATACTAATTAGATTACTTAATATTTAAAGAATATTATTTATTTAATGATAAATATTTTTCGGCATCGGAAAGTGTCTTGAATCCGCTAATTTTAACCCTAAACCAAGCTCCCCTTCCATTTACATTTGCTTTCTCCACATATGAATTTAGACCCATTTTCTTAAACTTGTATGCTTCTTTAGACGCAATAGATTTAGACTTCCATGAAGAAATTTGAATAATATAATTTCCGGCATAACCATAAATGTTGTTTTTAACTTTTGTCAAATTCTTATCGTTTACTGACGGTAGATTCACATTTTTAGAAGCTGATATTTTACTTGAGTTATTAATGCCCGAATTTAATTCCTTTTTAGGGTAAGGATAATCAACAGGGATTTTATAATTTCTATCAATTACAATCGTCTTCTGCGAATTTGCTTTCTTAGATATTTTCCCACCCCCGTTTAGAACTTGTATAACATTAAATTTTGTTATCGCAGCATAAAAGAAAACACCGACAAAAATAATCACTATAAGTCCGATAAATAAGAAAAATGAAGATTTTGTCCTTAATGAAGATTTCTTTGAATGTTTTTCTTTATTAAATTTCTTTTCGTTAGATAGTTTATTCGATTTTATATTTTCTTTCGAGGAAGGAATTTCAGTAATAAAGTTTTTATCATCAGATGCCAATTTATCTTTTGTATAATCAGGAGTATTTAGACCTGTTTCATCAACAAATATCTCATTTTCAATCTTAACATTATTATTCTTTAGATTAGAAGAAGTCCTCTTAAAATCCCATGAAAGGTTCTGCTCTGATTTTGTTACTCCATAATCAATATTATTTTCAGGAAACTCATGGGTCAATGAATTAATTTTCTCAAAGTTATTTGTCTCATGAACTATTTCTTTTCTGAAATCAATTGAGGTAAATTTATTAGATGAATTTTCGTTTTTAATATCAGATTGAGAGTTTACAGTTTTCTCCGAGATATTATTTTCAGTACCTGCCTCTTCTGTTAAAGAGGTTTTTCCAAAATTCCATTCAACTATGTCCCCATTATTAAAATCATAATCCAAAACTGATGGTGAGTCCTTGGTAGTGTCAAGAAGCATTTCTTCTTCTATTTGCTTTGTTAAATCTTCGCCAAAGTTCCATTCAAGATTCTCTGATTCAGAAATATTTGATTTATTCGGAATTAACTTAGAATTATTTTGTAAAAATAAATTATCAGAAATGACATTATCCCAGTTAAACTCATATTGCTCTAAGTCATTTTTCCCGGCGTCGATTATTAAAAGCTCACTACCTTTTACATACTTATTGATTATTTCAACTTCATTAAGAAGCTTATCAATTTTATAATTTAGTAATTTTTTGAGTTCTAATCCTGAAGGCGGAATAAAAAAGTCATCGGAATTGATATTTTGCATTGGAATAATAGGTTTTCCGATGCTTAAACTAAAGAATAAATCAACATAATGGAAATCATCCTCACGTAATGACGGTATATTGAAAACTAAATTTTCGGATATTTCTTCATTTTGATTAAGAGGTGTAAAGATAATTAAATCTGCATAAGCTATATTACTTTTAGAAATTGATGAAGCTACATTTTTGAACATACCTCTTTTAAGTTGGAAATAACCAAATCCATTAAGCTTTATTGCTTCACCTAACCTCAGGATTTCAGAAGTCCTAACTAAAAAGTTTTCAAAAAATATTTTAGCTTCGGAATCAGGAATTCCCGTTAATCG
This sequence comes from Bacteroidota bacterium, assembly GCA_021796135.1. The sequence continues at coordinate 1,840 of JAJYOQ010000077.1, read as the reverse complement.
CGTTAATTTTCTAATTAATTCTGCTTTAGTCATTTTAACAAATATTTTTTCTATACTTAAAATAACAAATAACTCATAAAATTGAACTATAAATCATAATCTAAAAATTATAAGATATACCTCCGGTAACATTTAAAGGAAGATCTTGATATCCGTTCCATAAATAATTTTTATTATTTATTAAATTTGATAATCTTAGGCTTAAAATAAATCCCGGACTTACTTGATAGGAGAAATCAAAGCTTAAATTAAAATAAGAGTTGAGCTGAGCACTATTTATAATATTTGTATAATTACCTTCATCATACTTTATTTTAATTTGACCATAAAATCCGTTTTGGAAATTATATCCATAACTAAGTGAGGATAAGTATTGAGGGAAATATGGAATGAATTTGCCGGAAGAGTCTTCTTTTGTACTATTTGCTTCTAATGTTCCATAAAATTGCCCGTATATTCCTAATGGCATAATGAAATTTACAAAAGCTGAAAAGCTTTTAGCTTTAGCAGTAAATATATTGTAAACTCCTCTGGATAACTCATCGGAGAAATATGGTAAGTTTTCAGCATGATAGTATTTAACGCCTCCATCTATTTCAAATAATCTGTGATATTCATATTTAATATAGGCATTAATAGCAGCATTCTTCTTAACAAACAAATCAACAAAATGATGAGGACTATAATAGGGGTTAATATCTAAAAAATATTTTGATGTTAGGTATTCTGTTCCGGGAGAAAAATCACCGTATATTGAAATTCCATTACCAAGATTCAATGCGCCGGAAGCATATAAAGAGAAGAAGTTATCCCCGCTTACCTGAGCATAATCTAACCCAAAAGATGCCTTTAGAAGATTAGTAATATTCAATTCTGCATATGGTTTAGCGGTTACATAAAAACTTTTATAATTATTCAGCGAATCAATTGTCAGGAATTGTTTTTGAAATCCAGCATTCATTCCGAGATAAAACGCTGGGAACCCCATCTTAGCAAATCCTTCAATTTTCATTAAATTTTCAGTATAATTTTCATTATTAATAGCAGTTAAATTATCCGCAATATTACCGCTAAAAATTATATACTTGCTTATTAAATTCTCAATCTTTAAAGATCCATAACCTTCGCTTAAATTTCTTCTTGTTAGAGGATCAATAGAATTATAAAGTTTATAATTATTTAGAGAATAGTTACCACTAAGTTTAAAATGAGTCCCCGGAAGAAAACTACTTTTATCAGAAACAAATAATAAAAGATTGGCTCCCCCACTTATCAAATATTTGTCGCTATTTGTAATAAAAGCCTTTTGATTTAACCCTTTAGCAAAACCTTCAAAAATACCCCCTTCGAAAGGCTGGGAATAATTAAATTTAAAATATGGAAGTGAGTATAAGCCCATACCGGCATCAACTTGCCCATTATAAGAATGGATTGAATCATAAGGAATTTGAGATCCTTTAATTGGAATGTCTACATTAATGACATTTAATTCTTCCGGTGAAAATGTCGGTTTGAAAAATTCTTCTGACACAGTAGAAATAAATGGAGGAGGAATCTTTTTTGCATTCTCCACTGAAATAACATCTTTCCCGGTAATAACAAAATCAGGTAATTGAACACCTGGATTTTGTTTTTGAGTATCTTGAGCAAATATGGATAAGAGTCCCAAAATTACTATTGTAAATATTTTTTTTATCATTTCAATTTCCTAATCTTCAATCTGGCTTCTTTACCAAATGCATCAGCATGGTGACTGACAAAAACCGATTGGTAAATTTCCCTTGCTTTTCTATAGTTTTTAAGTTTGACATAACAGTCCCCTAGTTTTAAGGATTTAGCT
>JAJYOQ010000593.1 GCA_021796135.1 Bacteroidota bacterium | reverse complement strand
CCATTTTAGCAAATCCTACGATAATATTTTCCGCAAAACTTGCATGAACCTCAAAAAAATCATTTTGATCCACAAGCAGACTAATAATCTGCTTCATGTCATACGGTTTATTCGGGTTATCGGGAATAATTTCACTAAATTTTTCTTCTCTGTTGATATTGTCGAAATTAAAATCCAATTCCGGGCATTTATCCATAAAATTTAGCGGAAGGAAATTCATTAAACGGCGGACATTTAATAAAGTTTCCACTTCGTTATCAAAAATAAAATGAGCCACACCGCTTTTAGCGGCATGAGTTTCAGCTCCGCCCAAATCTTCAAAACTGACCACTTCATGAGTAACGGTTTTGACAACATTAGGACCGGTAACAAACATATAGCTTGAATTTTTTACCATAAAGACAAAATCAGTTATTGCAGGAGAATATACTGCTCCTCCAGCGCACGGACCTAAAATTACCGATATTTGGGGGACAACACCCGAAGCCAGCGTATTACGCAAAAATATATCCGCATAACCTCCAAGACTAACGACACCTTCCTGAATACGTGCACCGCCGGAATCATTCAGACCAATAATTGGAATGCCAAGTTTCATAGCGGTTTCCATAATTTTCACTATTTTTTCCGCATGAGCCTCCGATAAAGAACCGCCAAAGACAGTAAAATCCTGACTATACAGAGCAATCGGTCTGCCATCAATTTTAGCAAATCCGGTGACAACACCATCTCCGGCAAAATGCTGTTTATTCAAACCAAAGTCTGTAGCCCGATGTTTTACAAAAATGTCTATTTCTTCAAAACTGCCTTCATCCACTAAAAGTTCGACCCGTTCACGAGCGCTTAATTTTCCTTTTTCATGCTGGCTGTCAATTTTTTCCTGACCGCCGCCGAGTTTAGCTTTTTCTTTTTTCTTTAATAGCTCATCAATTTTATTTTTCATAACTCAGTATATTAAATGTTATGGATATAAAATAATCATGGAAGGTTTAAATATTCTTCATGTTTCCCAAATGATTTATCAATTTCAGATTTTAGGGAATGATACTTATCTCCGTCAAGGTTTTTTCTTGTTAATTCATCAATTTGAATTTCGTGAAATATTCTTGCCGGATTTTTCTTCATTAAAAATATATTATCCGAAAGAAGTATAGCCTCATGGGCATTTGTGGTGGCTAAAATAAAGTTAACTTTTAATTGTTTTTTTACATTTTCGATTAATTCATACAACTCTATTTTAGTCTCTTTGCCAAGATTATGGAAAGGATTATCTAAAAGGATTAATTTAGGTTCGACTGCAAGAGCTCTGGCAAGGGCAATGCGGAATCTAAATCCGGATTCTTTCTCATGCGGGAAATGATTTTCATATCCTTCCAGACCGACAATTGAGATCAACTCTTCTCTTTTTTTCCCAAAAATCTCCGGTATATAATTTTTAATTTTTAAACCGAATTCGACATTTTGTTTAACATTCAGCCAAGGGAAAGATGATGCTTTCTCAGGGATAACGGTAATTGAGCCATCAGGGCTGGAATATTTATTTCCATTCAGAAAGACTTCACCTGCGGTAGGCATTTCAATTGCAGAAATAATTTTCAGCAGAGTAGTCTTTCCCGATTTAGCCGGCGATAATATCGTATTAATTCTTCCATAATTATTTCCAAGATCAATCTTAAGATTGATTTCATCAAGAACATTTATCTTTGAGCCGGCAAGACCATGAAAAGATTTTGAAATGTTTTTTAATTCAAGAATTAAATTTGATTCGCTCAAATATTACTCCAGTGAATAAATTTATTTCTAATATATTTTATAATTTTAAAACCGATAAAAATCAAAAGTCCGGTAATAATTGAAATGGAAAAAAGAGCTGATAAATCTTTGAATTGCAAAGCGGTTTTGAAAATCGCTCCGAGACCAAAGCTACCATTAATAAATTCAAACATTAGTAAGCTTATCCAAAGGTAAATGTGAATTTCCGACATAAAGTCCAATAAAATCGGCTGAACAAACTTCCAAATTACATTTTTCGAAATCATTTTTTGACCGGCACCCAATGAAATTGATGCTTCAAAATATTCTTTATTTATTTTCAAAGAAGCAACATTAGTTTTTACCATCATTGCGGTAAGAGAAATGAGAAAGATAAAAACAAAACCCGTATAATTTGAATTTGGGAACCATAAGACTAATAATATTCCAAAAATAATTACCGGCAGATAATTAAATAATTTGTGGATAGAACCGGCGATATTAAAGACGAAATGGAACCCGGAAAAGTTCTCACATAATATTTTTGTAATTAGGTATGAAATAATTAAAGAAACATATAGTTCGGAAATCGAGATTGACAGATTAACCCAGAGATGGTAGACGCCTTCAAGTGCAGACAAAGATAAAAGGACAATAGAAGGTTTAGGTAAGAAATTATTTGAAGGCAAAATGAATTCGAATAATACGATCCAGATAAATAAAATCCAGATCAGACTAAATCCGGGGTTCTTAAGGTATTTAATTTTCTTCATGAGCTTTCGTTTAAGAACAAAATTATTTTATAAAAACAATATATCTAAAGATTGAAACTATATCAACAAGCAAAGGGACATGGGGTTAGGAACTTTTTGCTCTCAACAGAGATTCTATAATGCTTAAGTTGGGAAGTTACTTTTTAAGGAATAAATTATGACTTGAACTATCCCCTCTTTTGTAGGCAAAGAGAATTGATCAGAAAGAAATTTATAGATGTCTGTGATTCTTTATAAAGGTATGGTTTCGTCGCCGAGATATTTAGTTCTCGGATATATGTCGTATGCCCGGTTATAGCTATAATTACATCCGGTTTCATTGATTTTTATTAGCAAATAAATTATTTTCTATTGATAGTTTAGGAGATATAAAATGATCGAATTAAAAACCAGAGAGAAAATATTTTATAATAAAAATATTATGTGAGA
>JAJYOQ010000076.1 GCA_021796135.1 Bacteroidota bacterium | reverse complement strand
CGTCATCAATTCTTGAGATCGGAACTTTACCTTCTTTGACAAGTTTAATCAATATATTATAAAAGCTAAAATCTAAGGGTACCATACTCATATCGACTCCCGCCATTACAGCCATTCTTACGGCATCTTCCGGTGTTGAAGCAACTTTATCGCGTGAATAAAGCCTTTCAATGTCCTGCCAATCAGAATCAACAAACCCCTTAAATTTCATCTTATTTTTTAAGACTTCTGTTAACAAATGATAATTTGAATGTCCGGGAATGCCGTTGACATCAGAAGAATTAACCATTACAGTAGGAGACCCGGCATCAACACCTGCCTGAAACGGAGGAAGGAAATACTCTTTCATCATCCTTTCCGGAATCCAAGCCGGAGTTCTGTCTTTACCGTCAAGCGGAAAACTGTATCCAACAAAATGCTTTAAGCAAGTGCCAACTTTATCAGGATCTCCGATGTTATTTCCTTGAGCCCCTTTGATAAAATTTTCCCCCATTTGAGAATCGAGATAAACATCTTCGCCGTAAGTTTCCCATAAACGTGGCCAAAGCGGTTGTCTGCCTAAATCCATTACAGGATAGTAAATCCAAGGTATCCCGGAAGCTCTTACTTCCAGTGCAGTAATTTCACCTTCTTTTTTTGCTAATTCTTTATTGAAGGTCGCTGCCATGTTAATCGCTTGCGGAAAAAGTGTAGATCCAATAGTATATGTAGCACCATGAATCGCGTCAATTCCGTATAAAATAGGAATCTTCAACCTAGTCTCTTTAGTAGCATCATCTTGAATATCACTAATTAACTTATTCCAATCTTCGATAGAAAGTGCAACATCATATACATTTAGGATTGAGCCAATATGATATTTTATAATTGCTTCTTTAAGCTTTGAATCATCAACTTGAAATTTTTCTGTAGCCGTACCATGCGTTTTGGCAAATGACTGAATGCTTAACTGAGTCATTTGACCTACTTTTTCTTCAAGAGTCATTTTGGCTAAAAGTGATTTGACTTTTTTATTAATAGAAGATTTATCTTTACCGGTTGTGGCAAATAACTGCATTGAAATAAAAGTGAGACAAAATAGAATTGTCAATACCCTTTTGAAATTTCTTCTCATAAATATTTCCTTTTTATAAGGCTAAATGATTTCGAGCCATAATTATTTTTCAAGCTTACTCAAAAATAAATTAACCGGACTGAGAATAACTCAAACCGGTTAATTAAAAAGATCGTTAAAATAGATAACCTTAATTCGGTCAGTAATAATTAACTAATTCTAAAAAGCAATTCCCACTGAGAATTTTTGAATATTAGTTAATCTGCCAAAATTCTGATAAGCATAGTCTAGTTTAACGGCAACATTACCTAGCAAAATTTGTTTTAACCCAAAACCAAGCGTAAACGATTCTTCCGAATTAGATAAAAACAAAGATTTATATCCACCTCTAAGTGCGATAATATCGTCAAATACATATTCACCGCCGACATTTATACTTTCGTAATTATCACTCGGATGAATTGCATCAATTGCAAATGTAAGTTTGTTCTTTTCGGTAGAAATCGGACTATAAGCCAATCCGACTCTGAATATTAAAGGAAGCGACCAGTAATCGGTACTTAAGTTTGCGGGTATTTTATTATTTATTCCTGTAGTTGTAGCATCCTGAACATAAGTAACTAAAGTAGTATTACCCTGCATCTGCATTTTTGTACCAAAATTAGAGATCGACATACCCAACATAATTCCGTCGAAGGGAGTTTTATATTGCACGCCTAAATCCATGGCAAAACCCATTGCATTTGCTTCCCAAATAGACTGATATATTATTTTAGGATTAAAGCCAATTGCAAAGTTATCAGTAAGATTTATAGCATAACCCAAGCTAAAGGCAACATCAGACGCGTTAAATATTTGTCCGGTACCTTCTGGCTGATCAACTGTTGTAACTTTCATATCACCATAGGAGGATGATGTGAAGCTAAATCCCACCGTTCCCATTCCACCCAGATTATATGATGCGGCTAAATAATTATAACCTACACCTGCGATCCAGTTTGTATGATCAAAGATAATTCCCACACCATCAAGTTTTGCCAATCCTGCGGGATTCCAGAAAAAGGCGCTTTGGTCATCAGAAATAGCAACGAACGCACTTCCCATTGCCGTTGCCTTAGCTCCTTCGCTAATCTCAAGAAAAGGCGCCGCAGATGTTCCTCTTTTCGAAACATTGGAAACAAAATCACTTTGGCAATATGTCATAGTAGATATTAAGACTAATGCCGATAGAATATATATAACTTTCATTTTCATCTTTTTTCTCCGCTACTTTATTACCGCAAATTTGCCAATGTACTCACCTATGCCGGGCGCATCAACATGGAATATATAAACGCCGTATGCAATGTCCATACCGTCATCCGTTATAAGATTCCAAGGCATAGCGCCGCCGCTGACAAGGTTTGAATTATCTTTATATAATGTTTTTACTAAAGCTCCTGACATCGTATAAATCCTTATTGTGCATTTAGCAGGAAGATTTATAAAATTAATCAGTCTATCTCCTCGCCCGGTAGAAAACCTTGTACTAGGTTCCCAAGACGCTGCAGCTATATATGGATTTGGAACAACCGATATTGCAGCTAGAGATTTATTTGCTACAGAATTATTTACAGCAGCTGCTTTAGTTACGAATGTAAAATTATCTCCTGTTGCAAAAGGTTTTAACGTATAAATTCTGAATTTATCTCCGCCCTGTGGATATATCGGAGTAAGCCCCGGATTTTGAGGCGGCTGATAATGAACTCTCCACGTATATTTAGTTTGAGTTCCTAGGGGTTGAGTAAAAATTATATCATCACCAAGTGTTAATGTTTTTGAATGATCGTTATCAATAATCTCAACATTGACCGAGTCGCCAGTATCAAGATTTGTCACTGAAAAATCTATTGGAATTTTAGTTTGTTTTGTAGTTGATACTGTATGATCAAAGAAATCCATTTCGTAATCTGCAGGCCATGCCAGATCCAAGTTGGCAGAAAGATTATCGGGTACAACACTGATATTAAGATTACTTTTGCCAACATACCAGCCTGTTAGTGAATCATTGATTGCAACAGTTGTATCGTTATTAAACGAAAAGACCATACCGTCAAAAGGAGGACTAAAAATTGTAGGTCCAAAAACCGTAGCATCCATGCCTGTTTCAAGAGTTGTATCAACACCGTTATAAGATCTTATTACGTTATAAGTTGAGGTCTTATAATTCGGGAAAGTACCCTGCGAAGTAAATTGTATTGTATATTTTGCCCCGTCATAAATTGTCTGAGGGTTCAAAACCTGAGCAGCTATTGATCCTGTTCCCAGACCTTGCGTAACATTGTTAAGATTTCCGACTATTTGCGGAGGTACATAACCTGCTACAGGAGCGTTAGGAATTTCAACTGCACAGTTTATATCCACAAAAGTAATATTCCCTGCATAATCTTGACGAATAATCTTAGAGCATTCTGTTGGCTGTAAGCCTGTGGTACCTTTATTCGGATCTCCTTTTGAGTAAGAACATACTGCATAATAATATGTTTTTCCATTTTCAACAGTTGTATCAACAAAAGAATGTTGAAGACCCGTATTGCTGCCTCTCCAAAAATGCGCTCCATTTATTCCGACAGGATCAGGACCCGATATAGAATCCACCAAATCGAATTGAGCAATAGGTTTCCAATATTTCGGTTCGCCTTGCGAGTCAGTAATTAATTTTACATCATTAAATTGCGCATCAAGACTTCGATAAATTGTATAACCCTCGAACGATTTTTTGTATCCTTGTTTTGGGTCATTATTTTCAAAACCGAGATATGGGTCTCTGGATAATTCTGCTTTACTGTCCCAGTATAAGAAAACTTTCTTATTCCCAGCTACTGCATGGACAGTAGGTGTATAAGGAGGTTTAGAAAAATTATAATTAGCATTATAAATTTGCTGCACTGTTTCTTTATTGAACAATAAATTATTTACATCATTTCCCATTACAATAGCTAATGAGAATCTTTCTCTTAAGCCTTTTTTCAAAGGGAAAGGACCTGAAGCGAAAACCATACTTATGTTAACGTTTTGTACTAATGTGTCCCTAAAACCATTATTCATTTTTTGCCACATTACGTTATCATTCTTAGGCCAACCGGCTGTTGGACCTTTGTCTGCCAGGATGTATATTGATACAGCAGTCAATCCTATTTGATCTGACTCATCCTTGTCAGTCTCGTCAAAATGAGGTTCGCCATGAGTTGGGAGACCGTCACCTTCTCCTTCATCGGGACCGGTATAAGCCGGATCCCAAGGACCGAGACCGTCACGACCTACGTCATCATTTAACGGTTCACCGGGATCCCATTTCCCATTCCCATTTAAATCTGTAAATGTTTGCCAATTATGGTTATTATCTATGTTATCGTCTCTTCTTTCATCAATCATTCCGTCCTGATCATTATCGATACCATCGAATGGATTACCCGGACTTTCAAGATAAGCATATCCTAAATATCCGGTTTTCCAATTTCCGGGCGTACCAATACCTCCTGGCGCCCAGGAGTATGCAATATCCAAAGCAGTATTGAAGTAAGCGCTATTGCCTGGTTCAGTTGCGTTAGCACCGCCAATTCCCGGATCTGAATAAAAGCCAAATGCTGTCGTATCATAATCAAAGTCTGAGAGATTCACGATATCATAATGCCAAAAAATTATATCTTCAGCTAAAACATGTGACCATTGAAATCCTCTTACTTCAACTCTTAACCCTAAACCGGCACGGTTAGAATCACTTTTAATAGGATAATAATAGAATGGAGTTTTTGTAAATTTTTTATCCTGAGAATCATCCAAGACCATAAATGTTTCAAAGTCTGCATTCATTACGCCTTTACCAAAGTAGCCATACCATTTCCCGTTCCATGAAGGATCTAATCCTAATGCAGCAGGCCAAACATCCGGATATGAAGTTGGATCAATATTGATTGCTGGAGAAGTATTTTTTGCATTAAAATATCCGGGTACAGGTTCTAATCCCCAAGGAGTGCCTGTAACGGGATCCTGACTATATTGTTCTCTGTATGCAGAAATAATAGGATTAATTTTTTGTCCGCTTGGTGTTGTAGCTCTAGCACCGATTAAAATTGCCTGACCGTCGAGGTAATTATGACCTGATCCTGCCGGCCATTCAATCGTGGGAGCAAATTCCCATTTTCCTACTTCACCATCATTATAAAAAAGTGTGTTGATTCTGTTACCGACCATAATACCCTGACGGCGATATGTAAAATTTCCGTAGGGATCCTGTCGATACAACTGAATGCGAGGGTCAACAGTACCTTGATCAATTTGGGCAGAAACAAATTCAGCGCCTATAATCAGTAAAAAAAGTATTGTTAAAATTTTGTATTTCATTCTAAATTCTCCATATCTTTTAATCTAAAATCCTACTTGCAAACCAATGCGAACCTGCCTTGGTGTTGAGAAGCTTGTAGGATCATTTAAGTATTGCTGAATAGTGTTTAATCCGTATAATGTCCCTGCCAAATTAGTATACAAATCCACATTTGCTCTGCCGCTTGCTGAATTCACGTTAACTTCATTTTTGATATCCAATAGATTGTAAACAAGTAGAAAAGCATTTATATCTATCCCGTTTACTTTGAAATATTTTTCAGCTCTCATATCAACATTATATGTGGAAGGTTTAATCCCGCCGTTCTCAAAACGTAATCCTTGAGAAACTCTTACGTCTTCAGTATAAGGAAATCCTGAACCATAATTAAATATTAAACCGACATTCCAGTTATTTGCCTGCCCGAAGTTAAATGAAATGTTTAACGTTGAGCGCTGATCCCAGTTTAGCGGAACAAATGTCTTATTAGTTTCAATAGGCGGGCTTGTTTGGTTATTATAGAATACCGTCATTGGATCAGATGCATCACCTTCTGCAATCTGATATGTATAATCTAATTTTGCACTAAAGAAATCGGAGAATCTTTTATCAAGTGTAACAATAAATCCTCGTACATTTCCATAATCGCGATTAACAAATCTTGCATAATTTACGCCCTGATAAGTATTTATTATTTCCATACCAAGCAGGTTCCTTATATCACTGTAATATAAAGTAAAATCTAATGACATGTCGGACGCGAGTGCCTGCTGAAGTCCCAACTCATACTTAACAGTCTGCTGTGCTTTCAAATCGGGATTTCCAACGATTGATGACAAGGAAGCATCCAGCGGAACCACAAAGTTTGAATTTACATAAAGATTTGAAAAACTCGGAATTTGGAAAAAATGTCCGTAAGAAAAATGAATAATACCTCTGTCAGTAATCGGGAATGAAATTCCTAAACGCGGACTAATCTGCATTTTAGCAGTAGCAGGTGTCCATTGACCGGCATTTGCAAAGTTCGTATCACGCATTGGATTTCTTAAATCAGACAGAGTTTGTGAATTCGCATTGAAATAATCAAAACGAACACCAAAGTTTAAAATCATTATATCATATTCGGCTTTATCTTGAACATAAGCCGAAAAAGCAATTGGATATTTAGTATAAATCTGATTAGTAGAAGTTGTGCCTAGATCACTATAAAGAGGCGTATAAACAGAATCTGTAGTTACTCCGGTATTTGGACTGATTAAGCTATATTCGTGATCGAATAGCTTATACCAGTCTAATTCTGCACCAATTCCCAGTTTGTGGATTTTTGATAACTGTGCATTTAATTGCCATTGTAGAGTGCTTTGAATTGTCTCTCTTTCATACCTATTAGACTGCTGACCACCGGATTGAAAAGTATAATTTGATATAGGAGCGCCTTGATTAGGATCCTGATACCGGGGATCATTTGGATTTGCATAAACATAACCAGTATAATTATACCGATTAACCGAAAACTTTAAGGTTTCATAAACGCTTTGAGATGGAATATGCGAAATCTGGAAACTGTGGATGAAATTATTCATATAATTATTTAAAATTCCATCCGGAGTCCAAGCCCATGCTTGGCTAAAATATTTATTCCAATCTTTATTCCAGAATATGCTATAGGTAAACTTAAATTTAGGCAAATTATAAGTTAATTTTCCGTTAAAAGAGTATCTTTCTGTTGGATTCATCGGGACCCATGATCCATCACCTGTATGAGTAGTAATATAAATTGGATTCCCGTTTTGGTCCAAAATAGCCATACCGCTTCCGTCTTTTAGTTCAAAAGGTGATTTATCATAAACCGTGTATACTCTTTTACCATAAAGGTAACCACTATCATAATAATATCTGCCGGTTGTAAAAAAAGTAAGATTACTTAAAATTTTTGTCGGACCGCTTAAACTGAATTCAAAATCTTTTGTTCTGAAAGAAGTCAATCTTCCAATATTAGGAAAAATATTTGTATGTGTGGTTACATAGTCGCCTGTATATGCCGATAAAGAGCCATGATAATGTTGTGTACCATCTTCCGTTACAATATTAACAACCCCGGACATTGCCTGACCGTATTCTGCGTCAAAAGTACCGCTGATTACTTCCATTTCTCTTATAGATGAATTTTCCACCTGAAGAGGTAATCCGCCGTTATATGGATCTGTAACCGGTAATCCGTCAACTAAATATGAAACTTCGTCTGAACGACCGCCTCTAAAATGTCCTCCGACAACACCTGCTTGAAGATTTATAATTTGTCCAACACTTTCAACCGGCATCATACTAATTTCGTTTGATGAAATTGTTACCGAGGAAGATGTAAGGTCTTTCTGAACCAGCGGGCGATGAGCCGTGATTACAACTTCCTTAGCATTAACTGATTTCGGAGTTAATTTAACATCTAATGAAAAGGTCAAATCAATTTTAATTGGTACCTTTTTAATAACCGTTTTTTCATAACCGATTGCACTAACTACCACAGTATAATTACCGGGAGGAATATTATTGATATAGTAATAACCATCAAGGTCTGCTGCTGCACCCATGTATGTACCTTCTATTACCACATTTGCGCCTACAACCGGTTCACCGGTAGATGCATCCAAAATTTTGCCGGATAGTTTACCGGTGGTTCCTGCATGGGTAAGGCTGGTAGAAATTATAAAGAAGAAAAGTAAAAATATAATTTCTCTTTCCTTTTTTAGAATGTATTTCAATTTATTTAGAAACCGTTTATCGTAATTACACATGATCTTTTTCCCAAATAGTAAAATGAATATTAAATCAAACAGACCTTTACAAAAAATAGTGCAGCCCAAATAAGATTTGGGCTGCACATAAGGAATTTACTTTAGAAGCATCATTTTCTTAACGCTTTGGAATGAACCGGACTGAATTTCATAGAAATAAACACCGCTAGCAAGATTAGCTGCATTAAAGTTAACGGTATATTTTCCTGAAGCCTGGAATTGATTAACCAAAGTAGCTACCTGACGACCTAAAATATCATATATCTTTAAAGAAACCATTCCGGGTTTCATTATTGAATATTGAATTTGTGTGGTCGGATTAAATGGATTCGGATAATTTTGTGCTAATTGATAACTTTTTACTGTTTGTTTAGCATCATTAACTCCTGTAACGCTCCATTTGTTGCCTATCCAGGTATATGACCATAATGACACATTTGCATAAGAATTTCCTTGAGCAATAGGAGAATAATCTAGTTGTCCATCCCTTGATGTTGCACCGGGACTACAGCTACTAAGCTCAAAATCAATTGGAATTCTCATTCCCTCTTGAGGAACGAATACGTTATCTGTACCGCCGTTTCCTCCATTTCGTTTGTGCGCAATATCCTGCCAAGAAATTTTTGCCTCAAAATTATAACCAGCAAAAGGATCAGGAAATCTAGAACCCCAATAATAATTTGCACCAGGAACTTCCAAAGAATCAGTTCCATTGTTATCTACAATAACTCTGTCTTCTGCAAATCGGAGATGATAATCAGGTTGAGCTCCTGTTTGCAAAGAAGTATGTGACATTCCGTGCCAATCATATAGACCAATAAACATATCTGTGGATGTGTTAAGCCAAGATGATTGAGTGGCTAAAAACTGAATATTGTTAGTGTTGATATGTCCGGCTACATATAAATAATTCTGATCAACAGCTACATAAATATCCCCAGAACTTACTGAGTCGCTGCTAATTTTACTGTTTTGAACTGGAGTTCCGCTGCCATCGCTATAATATAATCTAAATGGTTTAATATTAGACCAATCACTAAGATCACCATCAGCTACAAAATTAGTAGGTGCTGTAGGGTTTATTGTATTAACTCCTTTTGCCATATTGAGAGTTGCGCTTGAGGTTACACCAGGATTGCCTAAAACCCCTGCATCACTGCGGCATACAACTGCATAGTAATAAGAAACATTTTGATTGCTTCCGGGAGCCTTTAAAAGATGAGTATATGTTTGAGTTCCTTTAGGAATGCCACTAGTTGCAAACTCAACACCCGGAGCAGTGATATCGGTTATAGGATTAAAAGAATAATAAACATTATAAGTGCCGGCTGGTTGATCAGGAACATCATTCCAAATAATAGTATTTGAATTATCTGTGTTTGCAACAACGCTTACACCTGTTGGTGCTACTGGAGGAAGAACATTTATTACGGGATTACCTGTCCAAATGTTAGTAATATATGCCACTTTACCATTTATTCTGCTTGGATTAGAACTATCATTCTGTGTTATGAACTGAAAAACACCAATTTTTGATGGATCAAAGGCGCCAGCAGTCCCTTCGTTAACGTTAATATCTCTAAGAGCAAAAGTATATTGATGCCAGTTTGTATCTGCTGCGGTATTGAAAACTAATCCAACTTTCCCAGCACCGCTTTCGAACTGAACTCTTAAAGAATCATTAACGGCATTTGTTTTCATCAAAAATTTTAAACTATCAGTAAGCCAGCCGCCTGACAAGTTAAACGGTGAAGAAAGCGACCAGCCAAATCCGCACCAACCATTATTGTATTGATCGCCCATGGTCCACATTAATGCATTTGAGTTTGGCACAGGACCGGCACCGACAACAGTACTAATACTTGCCCCACCCCATGTCCATGGATTACCTAATTCGCCAGGAGAAGAAATTCCGTTAAAAATTATAAATGGGATAGGTCTATTTCCAGTTCTTTCAAAACCATCATACTCAACTTCAATCGAATCTGCTGGTGTTGCTGTTGTGACTACAGATAAATCATATCCAATAATCTTATCCATATTTAATTTTTGATCATTCATTGGTTGATTCCAATTGTAAGGAGCAATAACAAAACCAGAATCTCCAGGATTTACCGTGCCATCAGAAGAAATTTGCTTAAATGGAACTTTTAATTGAACCCATTGATTTTGAGTAGCAAAGATTGTATCGTTTTCATATACCCACAATTCTTGATTATCAGTGGGTGTCGGCTGATCCAGTAACTGAATCCTGAAAACCATTGCCTGGGGGTTAACGGGGGCTTTGACTACTCTAATCCAAAGTTTTAAAGTATCACTACTTGACCAATCAAAATAGGTTCCTTTGGGGGCACTTCTATGAAGCGAAAGGAAACTACCCCACGCATGAAACGAGCCAATAGAAATCTTACAATCTAAAGAAGCAACACCTTCCTTAAAATTTGTACTATCGGAATGATAAGAAATTGCTGTCGGGGACCCTTCTGATCCAATAGTATATGTAGTATCAGTGAAAGAGTCAAAGCTATCAATAGATTGAGCAAAGACTTTTCCTCCGATAAGAAATATAACAGCAAAAAGAACAGGTAAAAATAGTTTTTTCATAAACTATCTCCTTTTTTTGTTAATTGATAAACAGTTAATTAAATAGAGCATAAACAAGAAATTCATTAGTACCACAAACTCCATAATCCAAGAATAATTAATAATATAAAGGCTGACATATAAATACTTGTTCTATAACTTCTGACTGTTTCAATATTTTTAATTCCAATGCTAATATCATGTATTGAGTCCGGAACCAGATATTGAACTTTCAGTATTTTAGGTTCTGTGTCTTTTTGCGACTGCAGACTTAAAAGAACCATAAGAGTCACACTTAATACAAATAAGGATATTGAAAAGTATAAAAAGTTAACATGTACAATACTTAAAAGAAAAGAATTGGAAATCATATTAGCGTTTACCATTATCTCCAGGATAAGCCGCAAAAACCCTATACCTTCGCCTATAAGCAATGTCCAAATAGCACCTCTGGCATTAGCTCGTTTCATTAATAATGCAACTATAAATAAAGCTGCAATTGGAGGGCTTATAAATGATTGAACGCCCTGAAGGAATAAATAAACCTGATTGCTGATAAGTTTTACCAACGGAACACAGAGGATAGCCATAATAACAATTACGGTAGTAGAAAGTCTTCCGATTAAAACAAGTTCTCTTTCAGAAGCATTTGGGTGTTTTGTTTTATAAAAATCATAAGTAAATAATGTTGAGGTAGTATTAAAAATACTGGAGAGAGATGACATCATTGCTGCTAAAACTCCGGCAACTACTAGACCTTTAATTCCAACAGGAATAATATCACTTGCTAATAAAACAGGGAAAGCTTCGTTTCCGTTTATTTCAGGAAATAGCGCAATGGCAATTAAACCGGGAAGAACTAGCAGGAAAAGTGGAAGAATCTTTAAAAAAGCTGCCAAAAGTGAGCCTCTTCTGGCATCGTCAATACTTTTAGCACTA
Source organism: Bacteroidota bacterium (assembly GCA_021796135.1). The sequence goes on along the minus strand of JAJYOQ010000076.1, from coordinate 960 downwards.
AGAATTTTTTGCACAAAATATTGATCTGTGCACCAATACCAAAATGCAATTATAGGTGCGCCAAAAATTATTCCAGCCCAAGGATAGTCCGGATCCGACAATGGTTTAAACATATTAAAATATTCGGCAGGTAATTTTTGTCGTAATCCAGAGAAGCCGCCGACCGCATTCAAGCTAAAGGCAGTTAATAAAAATGCACCTAAAATTAGAACAATTGACTGGAATATATGTGTTTTCATAACTGCAGTGGCTCCGCCGATAACACTATATATACCGGTAATAAGAACTATTATAATAGTTGATGCATACAGGTTAATTCCAAAGATTTCATAAAAGATAATTCCGCCGGCAAAAAGCGTTACAGTTACTTTTGTAAAAAGGTAAATAACAATTGAAAAAGCCGAAAAGAATTTTCTTGTAGATCTGTCAAAACGTTTTTCTAAAAACTCCGGTACTGTATTTATTCCCGACTTTATAAATATAGGAGTCAGGAACCACCCTAAAATAATCAACATAAAGATTGCCATTAGCTCAAATTGACCTACTGCAAGACCTCTAATTGCCCCTGATCCAGCAAGACCAATAAAATGCTCACTTGAGATATTTGTAGCAAAAATAGATAATCCGATTGTAATCCAGCCCATACTATGACCGGCAAAAAAGTAATCGTCTGAACTTTTTTCCTTTTTGCTGGAATAATAAAAGCCTATGCTTAATGTAATAATTAAGTAGACTAATAAGATTAAACTATCAAGAAAAGTAAAATTTGAGACCAAATATCATCCAATTTTTTTTGTTATATCTCACAAAAAGTGCCAAGAATAATAGAATTCAATTTTTTATCTAATGTGATTTTTTAACAAATTCTAGACTTTTAATAGTGAAAAATTTTATTAAATTGATAAGCGTTACTTATCAAACTAATAAAAAAATGATGTTTTTAATCTTATTAGTCTACTT
>JAJYOQ010000592.1 GCA_021796135.1 Bacteroidota bacterium | reverse complement strand
CCTGACGGCGCAATCCATCTTGCAGAAAGCGAGGCATGCACGAATCAGGCATTTATTTATAACAATAAAATTATTGCACTTCAATTCCACTTTGAAGTAACAGAAAGTTCGTTACGTGAAATGGTTGCTGAAGGGAAGAGCGAATTAATACCGGATGAATATGTTCAAACCGTTGAAGATATATTGAGGCAGAAAAATTTAATCCACACAAACAACAAGATGATGGATGCGCTGCTGAATAAAATTGAAGACAAATTTTTATGAATTATAAGTTAGAAAAGATTTATTTATAAAGAATAAAAGATAGGTGCGTGCCCATCTATTCTTTTCCAAGTTGAAAGCCACTGTATGTAACTTCCCAAATTACAAGTTTGTCTTTTATTGATTCGGCTACTTTTTTGTTCTATCCGAACAAAATCTTATATCGCTCATCTATAAGCCTTGAATATTTTTCTTTCATCACGCTAGATAGAAAACTTTTTAGTATAAGCTCATTCCAATGCAGCTTGGCATTATTGATTTTTTCAAGGACATGCTCGATAGATCTCTGATTTAACTTTAATCTTTCCTTACCCCAATAATCAACTAATACTTTCCTCGAAAGGTTTTTCTTCTTGCCCATTAGGGGCAGAGCTATTTCTTCCCGGACATTTGGCAAGGCAATGGTTGTATTAATCAAATCGTAGGCAGGAGATAATTCAATTTTATTTCCACGAGTTATCAGCGAAAAATTTTTCAAATGCTGATCTTCATTGCCGACCAGGAAGTTAAATAACGTCAATCTGAACAATTTAAATTTTTCTATAAGAGGAAATGTACAATAGCTCTCAATAATATCAGTCAGCTTCTCCATACTGTAATCATACTTAGTTTCTCTTGAGTTACCTGAAAGCTGTGCAAAATCTTCTAATGAATATTTATTTTTCCTTCCATATCTGTCAAAACGTTTTATAAAATATGTCAGCTTACCATCAATAGAATAAACCATCCCATGAAGGGGAACTTCAAGACCTGCATATTTGGCAAGTCGCATGGTTAAGTCTTCATTTTCAGGAAGCTCAGGATAGTATATATTTTGTGGCTTCAATATATATTTTCCATCTGCATCCACAATCTCAAACATATTTTCTTTTACTTTTAATTTAGCACTTAACTTAGGTTGAATTCCTTGTATGGACATTTTAACAGCCCTTATTGCTGCTTCTCTTATTTGTTCTTCTTGTGTATAGGGAATATCATTTAAGCCGGTAAGACTACGAGATAAAAGTTTTAAACCTTCCTCCGAATATTTTTTATCGCCGCAGGGTTTATATGTAATAGGGCAAATATTCATACAACTTCATCCACTGTTACAGAACCGACAAGGTCTTTCCCTACCAATGCAAGTTGTGAAAAGAAATCGTTTCTATCCGTTTTGGTTTGACGAATTAGTGCGTCAAGCTGCATCCCTTCAGGAAGAAGTCCCTCAAAAAACGGCGGAAAATTATTGAACTCATATTCCTTTTTTGTGGTGGGCATTGTTAACGAGACGGCTCGACCATCATATTTATCGCTGTAAACAAACTTGTATTTCTTTGCTTTCTCTATCTCAATTAAATCACCGGCATATTTACCAAAATTGTATACTTTAGCTATTCTCATTTTCATCTTCCATTACATTCATTAAAGGACTTTCAAACTTTATTTTTATATTTAGAACTTCTAATACTTTCATCAATGTATTTAGGCGGACTGATTCTTTTCCTTTTTCGATATCAAAAACGGCAGTCTTTCCAACTCCTGCATGATCGGCTAATTGTTTTTGATTAAGTCCGCTCTTCATCCTGTGAAATCTAACAATCTTTGCTATTTTTTTCTCAAAATCCATATAAGTTCCCGTTATAACAGTAATATTTTTGTTTTTATGTGAAATTAGCATAATTATTATTAAGAAGCAAGACATATTACTGTTATAGCAGTAAAAACATGATAAAAAACATATGGGTGGAAAGAATCAGATCGAAAATGTAAATGATTACTGCCAAAGCGGTAAAAATGATCATGAGTTTGAAAATTAAAAGTATTGATAAAATTATTCGCTAATAATATTTACTTCTTTTTCAAACTTAACAACTTTATTGAAGAAAACCTTCGGCAGAGGGATAGATTTTTTAGTTATTGGATTTACATGGACAAGTACTCCGGCGCCTTCTGCAATAATTTTTTTTGTTTTAATGTTCTCAATTATATGTTCAAATCTAAAGCTGCTGTGTTTAATATATGAGACTCGCGTGTATATTCTTAGCTTGTCTTCAAAGAGAGCAGTCTTCAAATAATTAATTTCATTCATCGCCATATAAAATGCTGAGCCGTCAAGTGCAATTCCATCTTTCGGCAGAACACCCAAATCTTTTGCATACTTAATTCTCGCTTGTTCAAAATAATTAAAGTAAACTGCGTTATTTAGGATATGAAGCATATCTACTTCATTAAAGCGAACAATTACATCATGAGTATGTTTGAATAGTTTTTTATTTTTGGTTGGTTTCAAAATCTTTAACTTCCTTTTACGTTTTTGACTAATTTTTCAATTTCATCCCACATGCTTCCCGGAATAGCTTCCAGCATATTAAACTGTCCGGCACCTTTTAGCCATTCTCCTCCGTCGATAGTAATTACCTCGCCATTTACAAAAGAAGAGAAACCGGAAACAAGATAAGCCGCAAGGTTAGCGAGCTCTTGGTGGTCGCCGGTTCTTCCCACTGGAACTTTTTTTACCGGGTTTAATTTTTCAGCAAGGTCTCCCGGGAGCAATCTATCCCAAGCGCCTTTAGTCGGGAAAAGTCCGGGCGCAATAGCATTAAAGCGGATTCCATATTTTGCCCATTCAACTGCAAGCGATCTTGTAAGCGCAAGAACTCCTGCTTTAGCAACGGCAGAGGGAACGACGTAAGCCGAGCCGGTCCATGCATAAGTTGTAACA
>JAJYOQ010000591.1 GCA_021796135.1 Bacteroidota bacterium | reverse complement strand
AACATTCAACTTTTTTCAAAAATCTGGAGAGATGTTACTCCTGTACTTGATGAATATTATAAAGAAAATGGAGATTTTGTAATCGCCGGTATGTTATACAGCAAATCTAAGGGTAAAATTTCCCAATCGATTGACGGTATATTAGCAGGCTCTGAACGGATTAAAAATATTACTAAGAGTCTAACTGAATATGCCAGAGCAGATAGCGGAAATCTTAACGAACAGGTTGACATCAATAAGGTAGTCGAAATGGCAATTTTAATTACCGGCAATCTGATTAAAAAATCAACTACAAATTTCAAAGTCGATTACGAAAAAAATCTTCCTTTAATTCGAGGCAACGCCCAGCAGCTTGAACAGGTTGTAATTAACTTAATTACGAATGCTTGCCAATCTTTGAAAAAGGATTCTGATGAAATAAAAGTTTCAACTTATTTTAATGCTGAAAGAAAAAAAGTGAGAATCAAAGTCGAAGACCAGGGAAGCGGAATAGAGGAACGGGATTTGAAATATATAATGGACCCTTTTTTTACGACAAAAAGAAATATGGGAGGAACAGGCCTGGGGCTTTCGGTGTCATATAATATTATTAAAAGTCATAACGGAAGCCTAATTCTTAAAAGCGAACCCGGTGTTGGTACGATGGCAAGAGCCTCTTTCCCGGTTTCCTCGGATGATAATTTAATATCAAGAGAAAATAATGAACTCTAATATCTTACCTGTTAATCCAATCCTATTGGTCGACGATGAGGAGCACTTTCTTCTTAGTGCTGAATTGACTATGTCCTCTAACGGAATAAAAAATATTGAAACTTGCAGGGACAGCCGCGAAGTATTGGACCTCTTAGCTAAAAAAGCTTATTCGCTTGTTGTGCTGGATATAAATATGCCTCATTTATCGGGTGTTGATTTAATCCCCGCAATCGTAAATAAATTTCCTGAAACTCCGGTTATAATAATATCCGCTATAAATAATGTTGACAGCGCTGTATATTGTATGAAGGAAGGTGCATTTGATTATCTCGTAAAACCAGTAGATGATACAAGGCTTGTTACCACTATAAAACGCGGCCTTGAGCTTACCGAAATAAGAAGCGAAAATGAGATGTTAAAACAATCTCTTCTTAGAGAGAAAATAGAGCATCCTGAAGCTTTCAGCGAAATAGTTACTCACTGCGGCGTAATGCAATCAATCTTCAAATATATCGAAGCAATTGCAAAAACAAATTTGCCGGTTCTTATTACAGGAGAAACCGGTACCGGCAAAGAACTTTTTGCTAAGTCCATTCACCAGGTGAGCGGCAGAAAAGGAGAATTAATCTCCGTTAATGTCGCCGGTGTCGATGATAACTTTTTTTCAGATACCTTGTTCGGACATAAGAAGGGAGCCTTTACCGGCGCTGAAATTGAAAGAAAGGGCTTGATTGAAAAAGCCGAAAACGGTACGCTGTTTCTTGATGAAATAGGAGACCTTAGCATAGAATCTCAAGTAAAATTACTCAGGCTTTTGCAGGATGGTCAGTATTATCCCTTAGGCTCAGATATTGCAAAATTATCCGATGCAAGAATAATTGTTGCTACACACCGTGATATTAAAGCTATGCAGGCAGGGAATACATTTAGGCAGGATCTTTATTATAGATTAAAGTCTCATCATATCGTTATACCGCCTCTTAGAGAAAGAAAAATTGATCTACCTTACCTGGTAGACCATTTTATTACTAAGGCTTCTAATATACTTGGCAAGAAGCGTCCTGCTGTTCCCAAAGAATTATATACTCTGCTTAGTAACTATCCCTTCCCGGGAAATGTCAGAGAACTCGAAGGAATGATTTTCGATGCAATAAGTCTACATAATTCCGGGATACTTTCTCTTGAATCTATTAGAAAGAAAATAATGGATTATAATCAGGATAGAAATACAACTCCATTTAATTCAGTTGTTTCAAAAGGACAGAAGGATGAGCTAATTAATTTTCCCGGACGATTTCCTACTTTGAAAGAAACAGAAGACTCGTTGATTGCTGAAGCTCTAAAAAGAGCTAGGGGAAATCAAACTATTGCCGCCGAATTACTTGGTATGTCGAGACGTGCATTAAATAATCGCCTTCGCAGGGCTGATGACGGCGATAAGGAATCTGAACTCTAGATGAATTAAACCTTGTAACTTTGCAAATTACAATTACTTAACCTGTTTAAAAGGATGCCACAATTTTACCTTCTGCCACAATTCTTCTTAATCTGCTAATTGTCTAAAAAACAAAGACTTATCAATTCTGTTGCAATTTCTTAGGCAATCTTGTGGCACTGAGGTAAATATATTTTTATATTTATTCTCTATGGCTAAGTATTGCTATAATAAAGATTTATTTGACAATCTTAAAGGTGGCACAACCTTTGTAACTTGCTAATCAGAATTTATTAACAAAATGTTAGGAGTAATTATGAAAAAGGTAGTTTATAATATGGTATTAGTTGTGTTTGCTGTCTTAGCAATAACATCGACTAATTTTGGTGAGCAAAAAAATAATGCTCTAAACAAACAAGTGATTGAAAATGCGTTGCGGGAATTTCCAAACTCCTTGAAGACTGGCGTTCCCGGAATAATTGAATCGACGATTTATAATATCGTATTGGTAAAAAAATATTTTCCGAACGAAGATTATAATAATGTAATAAAAGCATTAAGCAAGGTAGCTCAGTCGAGTGATGATCCGTCATTAAAATTTAAAGCACATTTAGCTTTAATTTATTTAACTTACGGATCTGATATTGAACTAAAACCAATTCGTGATACTTATGATCATGAATATATTTTTAAGCAAATATCCGAACAATTGGAAAAGAAATTATTAGTCGCTACTAATTAAGTCACCTTACGCAAAAGGTTATTATTACATAATGAGAAACCTCCGAGGTTTTCCTAAACCTCGGAGGTTTTGTACTTCACTTCCATTATATTTGAA
>JAJYOQ010000590.1 GCA_021796135.1 Bacteroidota bacterium | reverse complement strand
TTAAGAGAAGGAATCTTATCAAAATTAACTTTCTCAGGTTCTTCATCTTTTATGAATGCAATTTCACCAGTTTTAGTTTTGACTTTCACTTCAGTTATCTCGTCTTTAAACTTCCCTTCCTTTTGTGCTGTAAGGGCGCGCTTGTAGGAATGAATTGAGAATTCATCTAATTGCTCTCGTGTGAAATGGAAATCCTTTGCGCATGATTCTGCACAAAGTCCCATGTGAATATTATTGTAAGCATCTACCAAGCCGTCAACCAAAATTGTATCCAAGATAGTTCCATTACCTAAACGATAGCCGTTTCTTGCATTGGGTAGAACAAATGGAGAGTTAGTCATACTTTCCTGACCACCAGCTATTATAATATCTGCATCTCCGCAGGCAATAGCTTGCTGGGCAAGCATCACTGCTTTTAATCCGCTGCCGCACATTTTATTGATTGTAAGACATTCAGTATTGTCGGGTAATCCGGCGAACAGAGCTGCCTGACGTGCGGGGGCTTGTCCTAATCCGGCGGTTAAAACGTTACCCATTATTACTTCATCAATAAGGTTTTTATCGATTTTTGATTCTTCAAGAAGTGATTTGATAACTATGCTGCCTAACTGAGGAGCTGTAAAACTGCTTAGTCCGCCGTTAAATGCACCGATAGCAGTTCTTTTGGCATGTGTAATAACTACTTTTTTCATTTTTTCGCCCTGACTATTAATAATTTATGTTTTCTACTATTTGTAATTTATCAAAATGTATTGAAATATAATGTTTAATTCTAAAAATCAATGCCTTTGATATTTCCTTATTTTATTTTTTTGTACATACGATTCATATTATTATCTATTACATAACCAAAGCCATTATAGCTTTTTGAACATGGAGACGATTTTCTGCTTCGTCAAAAATTACAGAGTTTTTGGAGTCTGCAATTTCATCTACAACTTCTAACCCACGATGAGCTGGGAGGCAGTGCATAAATAAATAATCTTTTTTTGCATGTTTAACAAGGTTACTGTTAACCTGGTACTTTTTGAAAATTTCATTTCGTTTAACGGCTTCACTTTCTTGCCCCATACTTGCCCAAACATCGGTGTAAATAACATCGGCACCTGTAACAGCTTCTACGGGATCAATTACAATTTCTACTTTACTTCCCGATACTTTTGCATTTGAAATAGATTCTTGCACAATTTCCTTGTTAGGTTGGAAGTCTTTTGGGGATGCAATTGAGATATCCATACCGACTTTAGAACATCCATGCAAAAGACTATGAGCAACATTATTCCCATCGCCCACATAAGCAAGCTTTAATCCTTTTATGGTCTTCTTTTTTTCAAGGATTGTGAAGAGGTCAGCTAATATCTGGCAAGGGTGCATTAGATCCGTTAGTCCATTTATTACCGGTATTGAGGAATTTTTTGCAAGGTCAATTACATCTTGATGGTCAAATGTACGGATCATTATTCCGTTTAGAAATCTTGAAAGGACTTTAGCCGTATCCGGTATGCTTTCGCTTTTCTTAAGTTGAAGGTCGTTTTGATTAAAATACATCCCTATACCACCAAGTTGGTAAATACCGACTTCAAAAGAAATTCTTGTGCGTGTTGAAGGTTTAGAAAAGATCATTCCCAATGTTTTTCCTTCAAGGATGCGATGAGGCGCTCCGTTTTTAAGTTTAGATTTAAGAGAGGCGCTTAGTTCAAATATTTGCCAAAATTCTTCAGCAGATAAATCATTTAAAGAAATTAAGCTTTTCCCTTTCATATTCGACATGTTTTGTTCCTTTGCAATTTTAATGAGTAATAATTGCCCCACGATAAAACATGGGGCTACAAAAAGGATACAGAAAATTAAATAAAACCTTTTTCTTTCAAAATAGATTTCACAGTAATATTTCCTTTTTCCAGAAGTTCATATTGAACGCGAACATGAGGTTTGTTTATTTTCAATATTCTTCCAAGGTCAATCGGAGTACCGATTATTACGGTATCGCAATCGGTTTTATTAATAGTTTCTTCCAGATCTAAAATTTGTTGATCGCTATAACCCATAGCAGGTAAAAGCTTTCCGATTTTAGGATATTTTTTAAAAGTATCTGAAATTGAATTAACAGTAAATGGTCTCGGGTCAATAATTTCTTCTGCATCGTTTCTCCACGCAGCAATCATACCTGCGCCATATTCCATTTCACCGTGAGTTAAAGTAGGGCCATCTTCAACAACAAGAACCCTCTTTCCTTTGATCAAGTTCTCTTTATCAAGGGTAAGAGGAGAATTAGCTTCAATAATTTGAGCTTTAGGATTTACTACACGAATGTTATCATAAAGCTTCATAACATTTTTTTGATCCGCTGAATCCATTTTGTTGATAACAACTACATCTGCAAGTCTCAAAGAAGTATTGCCGGGATAGTAATACATTTCATGCCCTGCCCGGTGAGGGTCAACAACCGTAAATGTTAAATCTGATTTATAAAAAGGAATATCATTATTACCGCCGTCCCAAATAATTACGTCAGCTTCCTTTTCGGCTTCGGCAAGAATAGCCGCATAATCGACACCAGCATAAATAACGCTGCCCATAACAATATGGGGTTCGTATTCTTCCATCTCTTCAATGGTGCATTTATATTTAATTAAATCTTCTAATGAGCCATACCGTTGAACTTTTTGTTTTACAAGATCTCCGTAAGGCATGGGGTGACGTATTGAAACAACCTTTTTCCCTGCTTCGCGGAGTACTTGGACAACTTTGCGGGAAGTCTGAGATTTTCCGCATCCGGTTCTAACTGCAATAATTGAAATAACAGGTTTGTTACTTTTAATCATTGTATCATTAGCGCCTAAAAGTTTGAATGAAACACCGGCTGCATTAACAATTGATGCTTTTGTCATAACATAATTAAAAGTAACATCGGAATATGAAAATACCACCTCATCAACTTTAAGCTCTTTAATTAAGCCGGTAAGG
>JAJYOQ010000589.1 GCA_021796135.1 Bacteroidota bacterium | reverse complement strand
AGCATCGAAGCTTCCATATTGGAAATTTCTGAGTTAAAAGCTAGATCAAAATCCATTTCATTATTAATTTCCCGTCTAATAATAAGCTCAAGTATTTTGTGAATAACAGTGCCTAAGAACGCATTTGGAGAAACAGGTAATAATGGCTTGTTTTCAAACGCTTCCGAGAGTAAAGATTTATAGGCACAATTTTTCATTGAATAAAATTGACTAGGCGAAATTCTTTGGATTCTCTTGAAATTTATATGTTCAATTTTCCCTATCATTTCTGAACCAATTTTTCATAGCACCAACCTGGTCTACGGTGAAGATTGAATGTATCGATAATACTTAGTTTTCCATTATGGCTGTTAATGTAATTGTCTGCTTCTGCCTTGACCTCAGCTAACCAATTCGCTACACTTATGTTTTTAATATCCCAGAAAGGATGCACGATCATTATTAAGTTCTTTTGATTTCTTCCGTGTTTAATAACCGGTAAATTTTGAATTTCTTCTACATGCGAGAATCCGAAACTTGAAGCAAAATTATTACTTAGGTTTTTGGCAAAATCGAGCCATCCATTCAATTCTATGAATTGATTAAAATTACCGTCAGCACCGCAGACGTAATTGGTGTCGTAAAACATATGCATCATTGCCAAACCTAATCTCCAATCTAACAAGCTATGATAATTCATATTGCGATAAACTTTTAGACATTCATAGCATGCATCAGTGCAATTAGTCTGATGGTTAGCAGAATGGATTTTACCCAAATACGAATTAGAAGATCCCGGGTTCATAACTTCAGATAAGATGCTGGGAAAATTATTAAACAGGTACCGGACAAAACCAGAACCATTAGGCAACTCGTCTGTTAAAATAATTTCAGCAATGCGTCTATTTGTTCCATCATTAATTGATTTCATAGAAATATCCGCAATCTCTACTTCGGTTGGATCGATATCTAATTTATCAGCTAAAATCCTTTGTAAAAAGAATGCGGCAGAATAATAACCTGAGCGAACACCATACGATTGAGCTTTTATAAAAGGAAGGTCTATTTCTCTGGAAAACATATTTAAATCTAATTCCAATGGTACTTCGACGGGAGAAATCCTTAAGACCTCAGTATTTTTATTTGTTGCTAATGCGATTTCTTCTTCCTCGCTCGCAGCAAAGATATTATATGAATAACCATTTTCGTTAAATGGATGATCTTGATTATTATCAATCACAGTTTGTGATAGCCATTGCTGATTAAAATTAATACCCGAAGGAGAAAAAGGAAAAAAGTTTTGTGTACTTGCTAACTTGCCTTTAAAATAATTATCCGAATTCGTATTAACACGCCAAGTAACATCTTTGTCGCTTATAATCAAACATGTATTATTAATTGTTTTTTCTGTATCTGGTTTATCAGGATCATTTATCTTCTCGGCAAAAATTGGAGGACGCGATAAAAGTATTTCGGAATCATCCCTAAGATCGCTTCCTAATGAGAGATTTGTTCTGTAAGCCCTTGGTGATTTTAACTTGACCGGTCTTTGATATTTATTTATATCAAGCTCACCACAGTTTGGACAAGCATCAAAATAATGAGCAGCTTCTTGTAAACGCTTATTTTCTTCTGAATATGTTTCAAAGAATCCACAAGACCTGCATCTAATGAACCAACGGTTTAGAGAAAAAGGAAGATTATTGCCCGTTTGTGTATTTATAACAGTTTCATTTCCTCGAATTAGCGTCTTAAGGAAATCACTAGTGAAACCGATTACTGAATGAATAGCTTTGTCTTTTGTTTTTTGTGCACCTGGAGCGAATTCATATATAGCCATGGATTGCGGTCTATCAATTGTTAGTGGCTCAAATTTACGGTTAACACCGTGATATAAGTTTTTAACTGTAGTAGGCATACCGAACATTGGAAGCATTCCTCCCTCGGCTAATTTTTCAGAAATATCATTAGTAGAAATTTCTTCATTATTAATTATAGCTTGAGCTTTTTCTAATAAACCATTTTCAGTTGAAGTGTCTAGTACCCAATTTATATAATCATTCTGGTTTGGTTTTAGCTCAACTGTAATGAGTGCATCTAAAGTTGATTCAATTTGCTGCCGGTTATTTGCAATCCAATTTATAATTTGTTGTTTATAAGATAACCAATTGTTTTGCATGTTACCAACATTTCCAAATTCACCATGAACACTAGGCTTGTCTTCATCATTATTAACATTTACCGGTATATTTAAAAAAGCTCTCCGTAATATTTCCTTTACTAGAAGCCTTTTAAAAATTCTTTCTTGACCCATAGTAAGAAATGGCGACGGAGGCGGATCGCCAGTTATTTTTTGAGGATTGGAAAAATAAAATTCATCATGACTTCTACCTCTGCAAAAAGTTAATACTACCGAATATGCCTGCCCACGCCGACCTGCCCGGCCAACCCTTTGCTGGTAGTTAAATCTTTGAGGCGGCATATTACCTAACATAACAGCATTTAACGCACCTATATCAACACCAACTTCCAATGTAGTCGTGACGCTTAGGAGGTCAATACTTTTTACACTACTAATTCCTTCTTCGGGTAGAATTATATTTCTAAAATGCCTCTGACGTTCAAACTGATCGTCCGTTTGTCCAGTCAATTCTTCGCAATGCAAACGTATTGGATTACGCTGTTCTATTAGTGCATTGTATGAAAGATAATTTTTGTTCCAAATATCCTTACAAATTTTGTCTGGCTGTGCATTCAACGGAGATAATGAATAAGTACATATCCCACCACTAAAATGAAGATGCGGTCTGCTTCCTTGTGTGCTTGTCCAAACATAATCATTTTCATCTGCCACTTTAATATAGAGTTCTTCAATAACTATACCTGCAGTCTCATTAAAAAGAGGACTTGAAGAAAAAACATTAAACACAGAAGTACCTAAATCATTTTCAGTCTTAGATAATCTATTTGAAACTTCGCGAATTTTAGCA
>JAJYOQ010000588.1 GCA_021796135.1 Bacteroidota bacterium | reverse complement strand
GCGGCAGAGATAGGCTTTAAGAATGTCAGACGTGGCTGTATTTTGCTTTCATTTAATAATACCTGTTCCATAGCTTCGGGTATTCCATGTCCTCTAATCCCGGCTGAACCATACTTTGCCATGAAACCGACAACTATTGCCCCGGCAATGGGAATAATTATCACCCACAGTCCAAGATGATTTTGAGCAGGTGAACTAAAGGTGAAAGAAAACGCCCCATAAAAACAAAGATTTGTTATTAGACCAATTAATCTTGTTAAAATTTGGGCAATAAATCCGCCGGCAATACCTAAGAGAATTGATATTAAGGAAATCTTGATTGAACGATAATTATAAAAATTTTTATCCTGCGGAAGGTGAATTGTCCGCAAAGTTGGTTCCATTGAAGGCGAAACCGGTAATCCTGATTTACCAACAAATTTGTTTCTTTCTTTCTTCCTCATAAGCCTTTCTCAATTTTAAGCTGATCTAATGGCATAGTCATGTCTAACTACCGGAACTATTTTAATTCTTTAAGGATCCATAGCACGGCAAACCGCAATTTTGAATTATGAATGTTGAATTTTGAATGAAACGCAATGAAATTGAGAAAATTTAACAAAAAAAATTTTGATTTGACATAAACAACAAAAATATTATTTCCAATACTATAATCTCTCGTAAATACAATTATATTGAATTAATGTTATTTGGAACTGTGATTGCCATTACTTTATTTATAGAAATTAGAACTGTTTCATTATATAAAAGGTATTTTGCCGAAATTATTTTTAACTTTATTCCAAATATTTGTAATTTGTGTTATGGTTGAGCAATCTTCAAAAATTACATTAAAAGAAGTTCCTCTCTTTTCCGAGCTTAGTGTTGATGACTTCAGGCAAATTACTGCTTTAAGTAATCTAATTAAGGTTAAAAAGAATGATTTTATTTTCCATGAAGGCGATGAATTCAAAGGTCTTTTTATTGTATTAAAGGGATCAGTTAAGATATACAAAATTTCCAGGGAAGGTAAGGAATACATTCTGCATTTTATTACTCCTCCGAATGTTTTTGGTGATGTCCCTTTGTTTACCGGCGGTGATTGCCCCGCTGACGTTCAAGCTTTGGAAGACAGCATTTTATTATTTGTACCAAAAAATGAATTTCTAAATTTATTGGCAAATAATTCCAAATTAAGTTTAAAGATAATGACGGGATTTGCATATCGCCTAAAATCTCTCAGCGTCAAAGCCGCTGAATTGTCGTTATCCGAAGTTATCAATCGATTAGCGGGTTATCTTATTAATGAAATAGAAAAGTCCGGAACCGCGAATATGCTCGAACCGCATATTAAACTTTCTATTTCAATTGCAACGTTAGCTTCATATCTCGGAACTATTAGCGAATCGATTTCCCGTGCTATGAAAAAACTTAAGGATAATAAAATTATTAACGTCCACGGCAAAACAATATTTATTGAAGATTTAAATAAGCTAAAGAACCTCGCAAGCTAGAAAACCTTTTTTTCAACATCCTTCGTTTAAAATTAACTCTCTAACCAAAAGAATCTCTTTCTGACTTAAGTCATTGTCATTTTTCATATGTTCATTTACTTTTCCCTTGGAAAGTGTGCCGGGAATTGATGTAAAAGAATTGGAGCCGATATGGAAGAAAATAAAGCCATACAAATAACTTATGAAGAACAGATAAATAAATTTTTAATTGAATTTATGAATGATATGTATAAAGGTCATGATCATATTATAGCCAGAAAATATTTTCGTGATTTATTCAACGAATTGATCCCAAAATATTTCTGCATTTGCGATCATGATAAAAGAGATGGTGAATCGACGGTTAATTGAAAATGGATACTTTCTATAAAAATATTGTAGTACTTGGCGCCGGTTACGGCGGTATTACTGCAGCTCTCAGGCTAAGCACTCTTTTCCGAAAACGTTATCACATCAAAATTCATTTAATAGATAAAAATCCATATCATACTCTAAAAACTCAGTTGCATGAAGCCGCTGTTCATAAAAATGAAGTTGTTATTCCAATTGAGAGAATAATATCAAAAAGAAATATCTCATTTCATTGCGGCGTAGTAACTAAAATTGATTTAGTTAACAAAAAAGTATTTCTTGTTGATGAGGTAATTCAATTTATTTTTATAGTTATTGCTTTAGGAAGTAAAAGTAACTTCTATAATATTGAAGGTCTTAGTGAATACTCCTTTCCTCTGCAGTCTTACGAAGATGCAGAAAAAATTTATAACCATATATCGCAACTTTGCGCAGAAGCTTCTTCGGAACAAAATGCTGAAATAAGAAAGCAAAAACTCACTTTTGTTGTAGGCGGCGGCGGTTTATCCGGAGTAGAATTTGCAACCGAGCTTTCAGATCATGTTAAGCGCTGCATTTCTAACAATAGGTTAAATGAAGATGAACTTGATATACTTTTAGTAGAAGCGGCAGATAAGATTTTACCAGGCGTCTCAGACTATATCCGAACAAAAATAGAGGAGAAATTACATGCTAAAAGTATTAAAGTTTTATCAAATACTAAGATAATTCAATTAACCGAAGATGAAGTTTTTTTCTCCGATTTGAATTCGATAAAAACCAAAACACTTGTATGGACAGGTGGAATAAGGATTTCTAACTTAATTAAGGAAAGTAATTTTAAGACCGGTACCGGGGGAAGAATACTTGTAGATGAATATTTGAAAGCACAAGATTTCCCATTCGCTTATGCTCTGGGTGACAATGCACTTGCAATAAATCCTTATACCGGTTCACCCGTTCCCGCGGCAGCTCAGTTTGCGTTACAGCAAGGTAGGTTGGTTGCACAAAACATTTTTAACGAAGTCTACGGCTATCAAAAGATCGCTTATCAACCCAAAGTTTGGGGTGAATTTATAAGTTTAGGTAAACATCTCGCTGCCGGTTGGTTAGCATTACCTTTTTCTAAAAAGCTAAGTTTTATTGGCT
>JAJYOQ010000587.1 GCA_021796135.1 Bacteroidota bacterium | reverse complement strand
AAAATATTGTCTGAACATTATTATTGCTAATGAATTCATTAAATAAGGTACTATCAGCGCCCAGTAGGTATCAACCCATCCTAATTTTACCATTAAAATGTATTGAGGAATTAATGTTATTTGAAAAGGCAGCGTCATTGTAAATATTATTATAAAGAAAATCAGGTTTTTCCCTTTGAACTCTAATCTTGATAAAGCATATCCAACCATTGAACCAAAAACCAGAACACCGAAGGTTATACAGGAGGCTACAAAAATGCTATTGAATAATGATCTGGCAATCGGAATTTTTCCAAACATTTCCCGGTAGCTATTCAACGACAATGAGGTCGGCATGAAAGTTAAATTACCGATTTGGTTTTCGGGAGATAGCGATGCAACAAACATCCAAACAAAAGGATACAAGAATGCTAAAGCAGCGAATGTCAGAAATAGATAAAAAATAGTTTTTTTCATAATTCTTTATTCTTTTTCTATGAACTTTTTTTGAATCATAATTACCGCTAAAATTAATAACGCAAAGAATAAACCTAATGTAGCGGCATAGCCCATATTATAGAAGAAAAAGCCCTGTTTATATATATATAATACGGCAGAAAGAGTGCTGTTTAATGGACCTCCTCCGGTCATAACATACGGTTCAATGAACAATGAAAACCCTCCGATAGTAGATAAGATGACAACCATAAAGATTGTAGGGTTAATCATTGGTAATGTAATCTTGAAGAATTTTTGGAAAGCATTTGCTCCTTCGAGATCTGCTGCTTCATAGTATTGTGCGGGAACAGTCTGAAGTCCTACCAGGAATAATATTATGTAAAGACCTACATTTTTCCATGTTGCCATTATAGCTATTGAAGGCATTGCCCAGGAAGGGTCAATCAACCAGCCTATTCTTCCGAGTCCGATGGCTGTCAATATTCTATTAAATAATCCCGTATCAAACCCATAAAGCTGCTGCCAAATAATTGTAACTACAACCCCGGAAACTATTACCGGCAGAAAAAATGCGCCCCTAAAAAATCCTCTTAATTTAATATTCTGGTTTAAAATAATAGCTAAAATCAAAGCAACGATAATTTGCAATGGTATATGTATTACCAGAAATATTAATGTATTAAATATTGATTGCAAAAAAAACTGGTCATGAAATAATCTTATGTAATTATTAATTCCATTAAACTTCATCGGCGAGATAATATTCCAGGAATTAAATGTTAATACAATAGAAAACACTACAGGAAATGCAATGAATATTAAAAAATAGATAATGTAAGGAGATACTAATAAATATGGTATTAATTTTTTCTTCATTATAAAAATATATTACTTCATGTATAAAAGATTTACTTGTTTGGCTGCATCATGTATGGCTTCAGCTGGTGATTTTTTACCATAGATTACGCTTTCTTCATATTCCTGAGAAATAATATCAAATACTTCCGTAAGATGCGGATAAGGATCGGTTCCTCTTACATATTTCGATTGTTTTGCAAATTCCAGCATCTTGGGATTACTTTTGAAATAATTTGAGAAGAATGAGTCTTCATCAAGCATTTTTCTTCTCGGAAGTTGATTAGTAAGTTCTAATAATTTCAGATCATTTTCTTTATCATTCATAAATTCGATAAACCGCCATGCAAGTTCCGGATTTGGACAAGTTTTAAATACCACAATATTTTTAGGGTCACAATATGTGTAAACTGGACCCATATGATTATCCGGTACAGGCATTGGAGAAAAACCATAAGAAAATCCTTTTGGTTTAAATTTTTCCGAATGTGCTATTTCCCAGGGACCAGTAAACCTTGAAGCTATTGTACTAGATAAAAAAACGTCCTGCTGTGCTGATAGTCTTTCTCTAGTAAAATAATTATTCTTATAAAGATTCTGCAAAAAGGAAAATACTTCAACAGCGTACTTATTATCGAAAGCAGCTGTATCATTTTTTATCAAAGGTGCGCCTCCGGAAGCGGCAAGATATAAAGGGTAAAAGTCAAAAAATCGCTGCCACCATGTTACCTGAACCTCACAATATCCCAGCCATTTCCTGACATAACCATGACTATCTGTATTCTCATCTCTGAATATTTTTGCAGCATTAAAATAGTCACTATAAGTCAGCGGAGGACCCGATACACCCAATTGCTGAATAATTTTTTTATTGTAAATCATCATAATCGGGTTAATTTTCCAAGGAATTTGATAAATATGCCCGTCTGAACTTGTTACTTCTTTTATTACGGCGCTGTCGCATCTTTCATATATAAATTTCTTGAACCCTTTTAATGTATCAAGAGCAACTAGAACTCCGGCTCTTGCATAATCTTCAACGTTTCCTTCCCACATATTAGAATATATATCAGGAGTCGTTTTGCCGACAACCGCTGCTAATATAATTTCTTCGCTTGATTGACCTTCAGGTACCGGCTGAAAGGATACCTTTTCATTAGCATTTTCCTTATTCCATTCATCTACAATATATTTAGCAAATTGAATTTCCTGAGTATTATTACTCGACCAATATAAAAGATTATTTGGATTCCTTTCATTTTTCCTATTACAAGAGAGCGTAGATAAAACTATGAGGCTTACAAGCGATATTATAATTCGTATTTTCATGAAATGATTTAAGCTAAAGTTTAATGCCACTCACGCCAATTAAAATCAATTGAGGGATATGCAGGATGCGGAAAGATTCCGCCTTTCTTTACTACATACACATCAATAGCATGCGGGTTGTCATCATCTTGAACAGTAATTTTATTTAATAAGGTTTTATTAATTGTAACCTTATATTTTTTTTCTAAATTAGCTAGAATTTTATTTGTTTTATCAATTAATAATTTTTTCTTATCAAATATTTTCATCCTTTGTGCCGGAGATTCAATATTTAGCCCAACAGAATTAGCTATTTTATCTCTCATGATAGAATAGACGATTTTATCTTTCCACCATGCGGGTAAATGAAATTT
>JAJYOQ010000586.1 GCA_021796135.1 Bacteroidota bacterium | reverse complement strand
AAGGACAACCGGAATGTTTTTGCTTTCAAGTTCTTTATCGGAGACACTCTGCAAGTTGTCGAAAGGTTCGAACTGAAAATTAGTCACTGCGGGATTATTCCACGGCCAAACAAGTTTCCAGTCTTCTCCGCGAAAGTAATATCCCACAATTATTAAAACAGAATAGACAATGAATGAAATAAGTATTGTCCTCTTTGCTATGATAGACCATTTAAGCGAGTACTTAGGCAAAAAGGCTATTGCTAAAATATATAATACGATCAAAAAAATAATTATTGACGGATACGACAGCCAATGCAGTATTTCCTGAAGTCCCAGAAAATACCACGGCCCTTTAATTATCGGATTAAGTCCGTCATGAAGACCGGGCGGGAAAAGATAACCTACAAAAATTAAAATTGGAAGTAAGTATAATACCAATCTTAGCTTTGCCCAGATAGATTTTGCGTGTTCAACTATTATTATCCAAAGGAATATAGTTGCGGTAGCGATATGATGCACATAAAGTATCTGATAATTGTTAGCCGGTCCAAATAACGAAACAGATAATTCTTTTCCAATTAGGGGAATAAGATCTATCAGAGATGTTATAATTCGTTTAGCTTGAATACTATCTGCATCTGCTTTTATTATAAAGCCGGAAAGCATTACAAAAAATATTACAATTAGCGAGAATGTAAGTCGAAGCCAAACACCTTCTTTTATTTCCTTCTCTGTAGATTTTTTTAGATGGTCATAAATGTGAAGAATAGAGAAAATTAAAAATAGCTGTGCACTCCAGTAATGAATGTTCCTAAAGAACACCCCTCCGGGATTTGTAAGCAGCATATAACTTAATGAATCAACCGGATTTTTTATATCGAAAGGAATTGCTAAGAATACTCCGGATACCGCGGCAATTAAAAAAGCAGCAAAAGAAATTTGTCCGTACGTAAAATTAAGAACTTTAGCGTACCGCTCATTTGTATCTTCAAACTTCGATTTTTTATACCAGTACTTCAACCGTAATTTCTCCGGTCCTGGGATTAGTTTTGTAAGGTAGTTTTTCAAGCGATTTATCTGCCGGTCCTTTTATAACTTTTCCGTTAGCAGAAAATCTTGAACCGTGACACGGGCAAACCAGCGCGCCGTCTTCAGATTTATTAATTATACATCCAAGGTGCGTGCATTTTGCTGAAAAAATATTTGTTTGTTCGTCATTTTTAGAAACTATAACTGCACCAAAAAAAGATATTCCGTAAGGAACATTTGATGGTATGTCAATTGTCTTTATTTGCCTTTCACGAATCTGTGCCCGCTCCGCAGCTGAAAACCAAATTCCAGCCAAAGGCAGTAAAGAGATTAAACCTATTCTTTGAAAGAATTGTTTTCTACTTATCTTTTTATTTTGTCCTAAACTAATATCTTTAACCGGTTCTTCTCTTACCTCTTTGGCTTTTGAATTTTCCGGTTTATTTATCTTATTATGTAGCATTATGCATTAAAAATATTAATTAGATTCGGATATTTTATTACAACCTATTATTAATTGATGTTACGCAGACAATTTCAAATATAAAGTAAGTGAAGTACAAAACCTCCGAGGTTTAGGAAAACCTCGGAGGTTTCTCACTATGTAATAATAACGTTTTGCGTAAGGTGACTTATTAATTATTACGGTCTAATAATTGATATTTATAAATATCAATTATTCTGCCATAGAAAAATTTTTCTTAATTTCTACTTATTTTTATGTTAACAAAAATAAGCATTTTCAAAGACAAGAATTGGATTTATTCAATTCTTCTAATTAAGAAAGTCAATTTTGAACAATTTAACTAAATCAAGGCGTAAAAATGAAATATATAAAGGGAACCTCTAAAAATAGGAATGGTGAAGTAGTGGAGTGGTGGAATAGTGGAATGATGGGGAATTCTCCAACATCCCATTGTTCCATTTTGTTTGGCGGAGGAGTAATAAGGGGTGTCCTTAAGGCGCTTTTAGTATCTATAATAATAATTCTCTTCAGTTTACGCGTCGAAGCAAAGCCCAAAATAATCGTTGCAGTAGCAGCAAATGTACAATATGCAATGAATGATATTAAGAGCGCATTTGAGAAATCAACCGGAATTGAGCTGGAAATAATACTGGGCTCTTCAGGTCAAATAACCGCGCAAATTGAACAGGGTGCACCTTATGATGTTTTTATCTCAGCAGATACAAAATATCCTGATTATTTGTTTGACCATGGATTTACTAACGGCAAACCTAAAGTTTATGCTCAAGGTTCATTGGTAGTGTGGACGATGAGAAAAGATTTGGATCTTAAAAAAGGATTACAAGAGATTCTGAATGCAAACATAAAAAATATTGCAATCGCAAATCCTAAAACAGCGCCATATGGCAGAGCTGCCATGCAAGTATTACAAAATCTAGGTATGGAAAATAAAGTCGAAAATAAATTAGTCTATGGCGAAAATATTTCGTCGGTTAACCAATTTATTGTTTCTAAAGCAGCGGATATAGGATTTAGTGCTAAGTCCGTTGTGCTGTCACCTGCAATGATGCACAAAGGTAAATGGATTGATGTGGATAGTAAATTATATGATCCGATTATGCAAAGCTGTGTAATGCTTAAAGAAGGCATTAAAACACATCCCAATGAAACAATGGCTTTCTTTAGGTTCATGTTTTCGGATCAGGTAAAAGATATTTTTAAGAAATACGGTTATAAAATTAATTAAAATGAATAAACTTGTTGGCAAAATAGATTCTATCCGTGCAAGCGGCAATTTATCGATTGCTGAAATTCTGGTTAACCTTGATATTATGAAAGCCGTATTAATTGAAACACCGGCAACTGCCCCCTTTCTTAAAAAGGGTGAAACAATAAATGTAATTTTCAAAGAGACAGAAGTCTCTTTAGCGAAAAATTTTTCCGGTAAGATTAGTCTTCAAAATAAATTGAATTGCCGGATTTTGTCTATTGAAAACGGTGA
>JAJYOQ010000585.1 GCA_021796135.1 Bacteroidota bacterium | reverse complement strand
CCTTTATCATTTTAATCTTAATATCGGAAATATTTTTATATCCTTCTATTGAATATCCATCAATTATTTCCAAATCTTCTTCTCTTATTTTACATGGCAATTTATAATCAAGAATACATCCTTCAGCGAGGTCGAGAATTCTCTTCCTGATTTTTTTTTGATCATACAAAACATTAACGCAAAATACTTTAAGATTTAGATTCATCAATGCGGCTCCGACCATCATTCCTGCAGCTGTTCCTCCAGAACCGGCGGCTGATACAATACCTTGCATTTTCTTTATATCTATTTGCTTTGCTAATTCTTCCATAAAGGAGATATAACCCCAGATACCTAGGGTAGTAGAACCGCCTTCAGGAATAACGTAAACTTTTTTCCCATCCTTCTGAAGTTTTTCTTTTTCCTTAAACATTATCTGATTAACATTAAGAAAATCATTTTTATTTAGAAATGAAATATCCGCACCAAGGAATTTATCAATAAATAAATTTCCATCGACTTTAAACGAATCCTTCCCCCAAAGGAAAAGCTTTGTTTTCATTCCGCATTTTGCAGATGCTATGACTGTTGCGCGAGCATGATTTGATTGGTCTCCTCCGGTAGTAAATATTATTTCTGCTTTTTCCCTTTTTGCCTGGTAAAGTAAATACTCAAGTTTTCTGACTTTATTTCCCGAAAGTTCCAATCCAGTCAGATCATCTCTTTTAATTAAAAATAAATAACCACCATATTGAATTTCATGGATCGGCGAAGGAATATTAGCAAGTTGGATTTTATGTGGTTTTAACATCCGAATATTTATTCTTTATTTCTTAATAACCGGTTATAATAAATTCTAGCACGTTCCAGATCTTCCGGAGTATCAATAGCAAGATTGTCATATTCAGTAACGACAATTTTAATTTTCATTCCGTTTTCCAGCATTCTAAGCTGCTCAAGTTTTTCTATATTTTCCAGCTCAGTTGGTTCTAAAGAAGTAAATTTAAGCAAGGCATCTTTTCGAAATACATAAAGACCGATATGTTTATAAATATCCGCATTTGTAATGCGCTCATAATTTGTTTTAGCATCTCTTACATAGGGGATCGGTGAACGAGAAAAATAAAGGGCATTATTTTGATAATCAAAAACAACTTTTGGAATTGACGGAGACTTAAGCTCGTCAACCGTTTCAATTTTCTTAACAAGTGTAGAAACATTCACAGATTTATCAAATAAAAGAGGTTCGATAGCCTGATCTATCATATCCCCAACAATAAACGGCTCATCACCCTGTATATTCACAATTATTT
Organism: Bacteroidota bacterium; assembly: GCA_021796135.1. The sequence goes on along the minus strand of JAJYOQ010000585.1, from coordinate 1,688 downwards.
TTGCAGAGGGCAAATTCTTCGCGACATACGCTATCCTATCGGATCCGGTAGCAATATCTTTCGGGGTCATAATAACTTTTGCACCGAAATTCATTGCAACCTGAGCTACTTTATCATCGTCAACCGCAATAATTACTTCATTTATTAATTTTGATTTTAGCACACTCTCATAAGTGTGCTGCAGCATTGGTTTCCCGCCAATATCAGCCAAAGGCTTTCCTAATAATCTTGAGGATGCAAATCTAGCCGGTATTATCCCTACTATCATCTGATTATATCTCTAATAAATATCCTAAATAAGAGCAGCTATCCATTATTATATGCTGCTTATAACTTTTGGCACTTTAAAAAATGACTCGTCCCTATCCGGAGCATTTTTTAATGCATCCTCAGTAGATACAGAAGGCCTCACTATATCCTCACGAAAAGCGTTATTTCCCTCAACCGGATGTGAAAGAGGTTCTATATTATCTGTATTAAGTTCATTCAACTTATCAATATAGGTTAATACCTCATTTAAATCTTCAGTAAAACTATCTAACTCCTGATCATTAAATTTTAACCTTGCAAGCTCTGCTATGTATTCAACATCTTTTCTTGTGACAGACATTTTTAAACCTCACTTTTAATATTTTGAATAATAATATTTCTAACACTATCCATCAATTCCAATTCATCTTTTCTCAAAGTAATGTTTTCTGTAGGAACCGGTTTATCAAAATGCACATGGATAGTGCCTTTTTTAATTTTAAATTTTCCTTTTGGCAATATTTTATTTGTACCACTTAATGATACAGGTATTATAGGAAAACCAACATGGGATGCGAGATAAAATGCCCCGCGTTTAAACTTTTGGACTTCACCTGTTTTACTTCTGGTGCCTTCAGCAAATAAAAGGACCGAAAATCTTTTTATAGACATTAATTTTTTTGCCCTTTCAATACTTTTAAGGGCATTATCAATATTTTTCCTATCTATCATAATATATGGTCCTAATCTCATTTGCCATCCAAAAAGAGGAATCTGACCTAATTCTTTTTTATAGACAATACTAGAACGGACCGGTATTACATATTGCAGAGCCGGGATATCAAATTGACTGCTATGATTGGAGACAAATACATAAACTGAATTCTTATCAATGTTCTCTAATCCGCTCGTTTCGATTGAAATTCCGCTTACTAATAAGATTACTTTGGAGAAATAGCGTGAGAGCCAGAAATATGATTTAAAACTTCTATCTATAATCGAAAATACCAATGCAATAAACGAACAGAAAATTGTATGTATAATAATAACAATTAATTTTAGATATGAAAGCACTTAGCTCCTCTGATACTTCAAATTTTCTGCAATTGATTCGTCACCATTTAGACTAATATCAAATTTCTTAATTGCGGATATTCTTTTATTTATTGAAGGATGGCTATAAAAAAACCATTCGACAAAAGGATGAGGATTTTTATCACCTAAATTTTGTTCCGTTAATTTTTCAAGAGTAGAAATAAAGGAATTTGTTTTTTTTGTTGATGAAATTGCAAATTCGTCTGCCTGATATTCAAACCGGCGGGAAATAATATTTGTTATTGGTGCTTGAATAAGTCCGATTAAGATCATCCACAGAACCAATAAGGGCAGAGCGGAAATGTCCGTAATTTCACTAAAATGGAACCATGAAATAGAGAAAG
>JAJYOQ010000584.1 GCA_021796135.1 Bacteroidota bacterium | reverse complement strand
AAATGCCGGAGAGTTTTATGAACTATATGCAATTGCGGCTGCTGTTATTGGCGGTACAAGCCTTATGGGCGGCAGAGGGACAATTTTCGGAACCTTTTTAGGCGGACTAGTAATGGCTACGGTTATTCAAGGAATGGATTATACAAGCCTTGATAATTGGCTGCAGCTTGTTGTAAGAGGAAGCGTTTTAGTGCTTGCAGTTGGTATCGATATAATGACTAAAAATCCACCTCTGTGGCTGCAGCAATTTAAATATAAATTGAGCCGTAAAAACTCAAAAGCATAAAATCATGTAGCTATTAAATGGATTATCCTTAGAAGATCGTAATTTAATTTATTAAATCACCTCACGCAATTTGTTTCGTTCTGTTCTGAATTTTCACGCAGCCTCTTCATGCCGGGAACTGATTTGTGATAAATTTCATTTAAGTGATCATTGAAAATTTAGTTTATTTCTAGTCTCATAACCTGATTATATTTACCCTAGTAAAAATTGGATAAATAAAAAACCTCCGCATAACATTCTGTGCCGTTTATTAATATTGAAATATTTTTTGAAAATTATAATTAATACTCAATCCATTATTCAAAATTAAATTGAAGGAACAATTATAAAAATGGATAATTCACAAAAAATAAAATGGGGTATCATAGGTGCAGGAATCATAGCGGGGAAAATGGCTGATGCTCTAAAGATATCTACAAACTGTCAATTATACGCAGTAGCATCCCAAACACCGTCTAAAGCAAAAATGTTTGCGGATAAATATGGGATTGAGAATGCTTATAGTTATAAGGAAATTGTAAACAGCAAGGAAGTTGACGTAATTTATGTTGCCACTACTCATAATTTCCATTTCGAGAATGCGAAACTTGCTTTGGAACATGGTAAGCATGTACTGGTTGAAAAGTCATTTACTGTCAACGCAAATGAAGCCCGTGAACTTGTTCGCATCGCTCGTGAAAGAAATCTTTTCTTAATGGAAGCAATGTGGGTTAGGTTTTTACCAAGCCTGAAATTATTGAAAAATAAAATTAAGAACCATGAAATAGGTAATGTAAAAGTATTTAATATTTCCTTTGGCGGATTTGTCAGTCCCGACTATGAAAAGAGGCTTAAAGATCCGTTATTGGCAGGAGGAGTTACTTTGGATATGGGAATTTATCCCATTTCTTTTGTTTGCTATTTACTTGATGAGCTTCCAATTGAAATCAAATCAATGACGCGTTTCAGTGACCTTGGTGTCGATGAAATCTCCAATTACATGTTTCGATTTCCATCCGGATGCTTTGCCAATATATCAACAAGCTATAATCTGAAAATGAGAAATGAGGCAAAGATTTATGGCACCGAAGGATTTATAGAATTTCCTGAATTTCAGGCAGGAGAGCGGTTTACAATCTTAAAACATGAAGGCTCAAATAATATAAAAGACACAATAGAGGTTATTGAAAAAAATCATAGCAACGGATTTATTTATCAGGTGGAGGAAGTTGCTAGCTGTATTCGGGAAGGCAGGCTGGAAAGTAAAATTATGCCTTTGGATGAAACAATAGCCATAATGGAAGTAATGGATAAGATGAGGGCTGAATGGGGCTTTAAATATCCTTTTGAATAAATTCATAACCCAGATAAAACAATACAACACACTGAACTCTGAATATTATTTTGCCCTTAAATATTGTTTTGGAAAATTATCCAACTCGACATTTAATTTCTTAGCCGCGTGTAAAGCCCAGTATGGATCTCGCAGCATTTCTCTTGCTAGAAAGACAAAATCTGCCTGGTCGCTATTGATTATTTGATCTGCCTGTTCTGCTGTCGTAATAAATCCTACCCCTCCTGTAAGAATGTTTGCTTCTTTTTTAATTCTTTGTGAGAATGGAATTTGATAACCTGGTCCTGCGGGAATTTTAGCATTCGAAACATTTCCGCCGCTTGAACAATCAATTAAATCAACGACAATATCTTTTAGCCACTTTGCTAATTGAACAGATTGTTCAATATCCCAGCCTCCTTCGACCCAATCACTTGCTGAAATTCTTACAAACAATGGTGTCGCATCCGGAATGACTTCTCTGACAGATTTTACTATCTCGATTGCAAAACGACATCTGTTCTCAAGACTTCCGCCATAGTTATCCGTCCTATGATTTGATATTGGAGATAAGAATTCGTGAACCAAATAACCATGTGCAAAATGCAATTCAATTATTTCAAAACCAGCGTCAATACTTCTTTTTGCTGCTTCCCGGAATTGATCAATAATAACTTTAATATCTTTATAATCCATTTCTTTAGGACTAGGATAATCATCTCCAAATTGTATTGCGCTTGGAGCTAAAGTCTGCCATCCTCCGTTTTCGATACTTACTTTACCGTTACCTTTCCAGGGTGAAAACGTCGACGCCTTTCTTCCAGCGTGCGCTAATTGAATGCCGGGAACAGATTTCTGTGACTTGATGAATGATGTAATCTTTTTATAAGCATTAACCTGAACGTCATTCCAAATTCCCGCATCATCAGGAGAAATTCTTCCCTCCTGAGATACGGCTGTTGCTTCTGTAAATACTATTCCTGCCCCACCTACAGCGCGGCTTCCCAGGTGAACCAGATGCCAATCAGTTGGAATTCCATCATTACTGGAATACTGGCACATCGGGGAAACAACAATTCTGTTTTTTATTTCAACCCTACCTTATATTTCCCCTCACTCATAAATAAATTCCCCCTCAGAATCGATTTTCACATTCTTCCCCGTTAATGAAACCTTCAGTTTCATTTAATCCAATAGATGTGATTGATATTTGGCTAGAGAAGAAATCAAATAATTTTAACTAAAGTATAATACGCAGCAGATCTATTTTGTTTTTTTGCCTTCGCTCCTTAAAAAGAAAAACATTACTCATTTATATTTCTGAAATGACCTCAAATAAATTTATCCTCAACTATCTTTGCGCCTGCCCGGCTATTTCGTGCTT
>JAJYOQ010000583.1 GCA_021796135.1 Bacteroidota bacterium | reverse complement strand
AGGACCTTACTTTTCTTTCGGATTAGGTTGGAGCACGGCATATCAAATTGCTGCTTATCTACCGGCGGGCTTTATTGCAATTATTGTCGTCAGTTTAATGACCAAAAAGGAACCTGAAGAAAAATTAAATCGTTTTTATTCTCTGCTTCATACGCCTGTCGGGGAAGAATATAAATTAAAAGAAAAAGGAATTGAAATAATGCTGGAAGGGGAATCAACAGGCAAACCGCTTAACGGAGATGAGTCGTTGGAAGAAAATGGTCAAAGTTTGTTATTGGTTGACCTTCTTTCACTACATAAAAAGTTTACATTCAAGCGTTACCGTGTAGATATTACCGGCTTTAGCTGGGCGCTTCTATTTGTACTCGGAATTTTAGGAATTGGATTACTTGCAGCAAGGATAGGTTAGCCTAATCGAAGTTTAACTAATTTCACCTTTTGCAATTTAAAAGAAATTGGAAGAAGGGGATAATGGAATGATGGAGGAATGGAATTGAACAGTATTTTCGATTATTCAATCATTCCGAAGGGATGTTTTTACATAGGACAACTAACTAATAAAATATTTTGGTGTATAAATGATTAGAATTAAAAGTTTTTTTTTGAGAATATTTTTTGTTACAATTTCCTCTCTTTTATGTTTATCAAGAATATCATTTGCCGAAACGTCAGATTCATTGCGCGCAGAAATTATTAAAGGAATAAATGAATGCGCAAATTATTCCGCCAATATTCTTTTGGATGATAAAGGGAAATCACGATGCGATTATAATTTGGTTGAAGGGAAATGGCATCCTTATGAGCCGGCATGGCACACAGGTCAAATAATTAATGCTTTGGTCGATGCTTACAAGATTACAAAAAACGAGAATTATTTGAATGCTGCCGAACGAGCAGGCGATTGGTGGTGTAGTTTGCAAATTAAAAATGATCCAAAATTGAATGGAATGGTAAATGCGGTTCACGGGGATTACGTAGGAGACTATATTGTATTTGCGACAGTTACAGACGGTACGCCAGGATTATATAATCTTTATCGAATTACCGGAATAAAAAAATATGCGGAAGTGCCGACAGAGGCAGGGGAGTGGATGCTGAAAAATATGTATGTTCCAAAGTCAGGAGTTTTTTACGATGCAATAAATGCAAAGACCGGTGAAGTCATGAAAGACCATTCTCCTTTTTGGCCTGATAAAAAAAAGCAAATATTGTTTGATGTAGCGCGCCCAAATAATGAAGGATATCTATTCAAAGATATGTACGAGTTTACCGGAAACAAGAAATATAAAAAAGTATTTATTGACTTATGTGAAAGCCTCGTCCAGAAACAAGGTAAAGAAGGGTTGTGGATGCAGTTTACGCCTAACAATGAGAAAGACGGTTCAATCCACCCCAGGTTTAATCTTTGGTATGCGGAATCTTTATTGGAAGGTTACGACTTGACTAAAGACAGACGCTATCTTGATGCAGCATTGAAGACATTAAAAACATTTCAAAAAATACAGAGACCGGACGGGACAATTTTTTATAAGAATTACCTTAACGGGAAATTTGACGATAATTCTGTAACCGGATCTGCTGTTGCATTTGCGGCTTTACTCTGGATAAAAGCAATAGATTACGGCGTTGGAAATGAATTTAAGTCAAGCATAGAGAAATCCTTTAAATGGATAATGAAAAACAGATTTTCAATAAATAATCCGGATAAAAATTTAGCCGGGGGTGTGCTTGATACAAGGATGAAAATAGGTCACGGAAAGGTAAATCTTATTCAACGCGACGTTGGTACTTCATTCGGTTTAAGATTTCTTGCTGCATATTACAACTATAAATTTGGTTCAAAATAATCAAATGAGAGCACACAATGCGAAGAAATTATTCTTTATAATATTCGTTATTGCTTTCTCCATTGTCATGAATTTGCATGCTCAGATAGATAATGCAAAAACACTTTTGATTACTCAAAGAATTTCCAATAGGGTAATTGGTGAAACAACTTTTACACTAACAAATACTGAACAAAAGCCTGTCCTTAATCTTCAAGTAATTGATTTTTCAAAAGTATTACATAGCCAAAGTACAAAGCCGGAATTTGCATTAGCAAAAATATCAGTAAAGAAAAATACGAAATTAAATTTTGGTATTAGTTATTTGGAGCCGGTAAAAATATGGATAAATAAAAAATTGATTTTCAATGGAAAAGATAAAGGGAAATTTCACTTCAAAGAAATTGCGTATTCAATATTTTCTTTCCAGGACACATTAGCAGTACAGCTTAATAAGGGGATGAATAGAATTATTATTGAGTCGCCGGGAGGAAGTAATGCGTTAATTTATCTTCGTGAGTTAACAGGCATTGAAGAAAATCCACGTTCGAAAATATTACCTATTGTCAAAAATAATCACTCTTTATATGTGTGGGGATTTATAACTAATTCAAAGAAGGGATTAATGATTGGGAAGAATTCCGATTCGGAGAAAAATTTAGTAGATAGTCTATTCTCAGAGCAATTTCTTTCGAGCGTTCAATTGGAGTTTCCAAAAGCTAATATCATCAAAAGACTAACAATAAATCCCTCAACCACTTTTAATAAAGATTCTTTTGCAGATTGGAATTATCCGAACGGCATATTGATGATGGCAATGATGGACCTTTCGAAAGCAACGGGTGACGAGCGCTATCGTGGATTCGTAAGAAAATACTGTGATTTTATTGTAGGAAATTTGTCTTTATTTAAGAAACAATATTACGAGGACCATGATTTACGCACAAGTTATTACCGTATATTTAGGAAAAGCATGCTCGACGATGCCGGCGCGCCGGCACTTCCGTTTGCCGAAATAACCTTATATGACAAAGTTCATGATTATGATTCGCTGCTTTTTGAAATGGCTAATTATGTTTTATATGATCAAGCAAGATTACCAGATGGGACATTATGCAGACCTGAGCCGGAGAAATGGACAATTTGGGCAGACGATTTATT
>JAJYOQ010000582.1 GCA_021796135.1 Bacteroidota bacterium | reverse complement strand
GATGCGGCGATTATAACAATATCCTTCTGAGGTTTAAGAATTGAAAGGATCCCATCCCGAAGTAAGCGGTTATCTTCGATGAGTAATAATCTTATTTTTTTCATAGTCTTATTTCGCTTAAAAGTAAAAATAATATTTATGCATAATAATTAATTCATTAAAAGTAATTTTCTGCACCGGCAGTAATGCAATATCTCTATGCAAAAGAACCAATATACATGGCGCAACTGTAATAACATCTGCCTATACTATTGTTGAACAATTCTTTACTCATTACATCAACAAGATGCAACTATTTATGGTCTATATACAATCGACCAAAGGGATGAAAAAAGGACTACATCTTTTAGGCGAGCTCCAGTTACTCAACACTCGGAAAAAGGGAATACCGGAGAGGTGGGAATGAAAGGTTTTTCATATCATTCCAAAAATTCTTCCATGAATTCTCCTGGGATAAGATAATATTTATAACACACTCACTATTGCAATAACACCTGAGAGAATTATTAAAATACCGGCAATTCTGTTCACCCATCCCAGTCCGATTATGTCCAATTTCTTCCTGAATAGTGTGACACCGGAACTAAGGGACAGGAACCATAAACATGAACCTGTAAAAACTCCTAAAACAAGAGCTGATCCGGAGAAAATATTAACTTCATTTCCTAACCCAAGTGCGGCAAACACAGCAATAAATGCAAAGATGGTTAAGGGATTAGTGAGTGTAAGGAAAACAGTATAGAGATATGATCCGAGCATTCCGCTGCTGTGGATATTAGACTTAGGATCGGCAGGTTTGGCACGAAATGTTTTTATGCCCAGGAAAAGAAGAAGCGTTCCTCCTATCAGCCGTATCCATAACTTCTCAGTTGAAATTGCATTGGAAATATATGTAAGTCCAAATGCAGCAACACAACCGTAAAGTAAATCCGCAGTCGCAGCTCCAAGACCTATTATTAGTCCTCGTAACCGTCCCTCGGTAAGTGTCTTGCGGATACACATAATTCCAATTGGTCCAATTGGTACTGCCATTGCAAAACCAATGAAAATTCCCTTAAGAAGAAAAATAAGTTCCATAATTTAATCTTCCAGGCAGTGCGTCCATGCATATAATACAATGATCAGCATACATAATGTTTCTTACCTTATCTTGTATTTGAATTGCGTAGTCTTGTATCCCGAACCAATATTGAGATTAATAGTAAACAGATATTCTCCTTTTTCTTTCAGCGATATACCGGCGCCGAAGTGATTCATCATAGGCTGAAGAATTACCGAAGCTACTTTCTTTGACGGGGAAACAATTTCAACCTTGGCACTGGTGTCGGCGAATTCTTTTCCATTTGTAATATTTGTTACGTCAAATATAAAGTAATGTGTTCCGGTCATAGCCGCTTCCTTTGTTCCCTTATTCATCGCCATGTTGTCACTTTTCATCTTGCCCATAGCCTTACCCATACGTGTCTTCATCATTTCCTGATACTTCCATTGGGTTAATATCCATACCTTTGTGTTAAGACTATCTACAGTTAATTCAAAAACCGGTTTACCCATCGCGCTTGAAATATCGTTTTTCTTAACAACGGACTTTGTTTTCTCTTTGTATTTAGACTGTCCATACACGGATAATGTAAAAACGATAATCAGGATTATCGAGAGAAATAGATATTTTGTTTTCATAATAATTACCTTACTGCACTTTCAGACTGATTTGTTAAATAATTTTCAATGCCCATTTGATCAATCTGTGCTCGCTGGATTTCTGCCCAATCGACATGTCCCTCTTCCATTCTGAGTATCTTTGTTAGAAGATCAGCACTACCTTCATCAGATACTTCATGGGCAAGTTTAATAGCGGCATTGTAAGCCATTAATCCCATAATCTCTGCGTCCTGGTCGTTGCTAACCATCTCGAACACCGTCTTACCGATCTTTACCAGATTCAACTTGGATACAGCAGGAATGCCCTCAAGGAAAATAATACGCTGAATGAGCCATTCGGCGTGGTGCATTTCATCCATTGCCTGCTTTTCTATCGCATTGTGGAGCTTATCATACCCCCAATTGCTGCACATTTCTGAATGTACCATATACTGATTAATGGCTGTTAGTTCATCAGCTAAGCGCTGATTAAGAATTACGAGTAATTTTTCATTACCTTTCATAATAGTCCTCCGTTATAATTGTTGTTATAAATTTTGTCTAATTAAAACTTTATTTCTATAGTACAGCATGCTGATTGCGACACCAAAAACGAAAGTAACTGTAGCCGGAACCTTCATCCAACTGTTTTTGTGCATCAAATCGTTTAGATCTATTTTTCGTATTGTTACCTATAATCCATTCTTCGAATAAATGATTACAAAAACGCATTACCATTACTGGCAACGTTTTGATTGAGTGTTTAATGTCTGTTTTATTCATTTGACTAATCTCCTTTATAATAATTGATATTACTTATAAAAAATTTTCTTTGACTTAGTTTAGAGCTATACTAATAGTAAGGGGAAATGCCGATGTAATTTTGATGGGCGAATTGCTTTGCTCATGCTGATCGACTACCCATGTACCGACAAAATAACCAAGGGCAGCTCCTGCGAAAGTATCGGATACCCAATGCTGATCTTGATAAACGCGGGAAATCATAGTGAGAACAGCGGGTAAGTAAGCCAGCACTTTCAAAACGGGTGACTTAGCATTCCTTGAAAGAACGGTTGAAAGTATGAATGCTACCGTAGAGTGACCACTTGGCATTGATTTATTATCCTGGTTAAAAATAGAAGAGAAGGGACGGAAAAAACTGTTACCTTCGTTTAAGTAAGGTCTCGATCTACCAATTACAAGTTTTAAGACAAAGGAAAGTGCCCCGGCATAAAGAGATGCCTGTCCAATTTCATAAGCGATTTTTCTTGTGCCGATATCATTAGTTAAAAGAGAAAATGCTGCAAATCCGCTGAACAATATTACTGGTGAATATATTTCTGCCCA
>JAJYOQ010000581.1 GCA_021796135.1 Bacteroidota bacterium | reverse complement strand
TAATATTCTCCATTCGGCTAAAATTAATTTAGTTAACAAATTTCCAAATTTAAATATTGTCGGTATGCTTAATGGGTACAATGATGTTTCTTCAAAGAATGTAATTGAAATTATTAACCTTGCTAAACCAGATATATTGTGGATAGGAATGGGAACACCAAAACAAGAATTGTGGATTAAAGAAAACAAAGATTTCTTGGATTGCCTAATAATTCAATCAGTAGGGGACTTGATTACCCATCTTGCTTCAAAAAAAGTAAGAGGCCCGTTAATAGTTCAAAAAATGGGTTTAGAATGGTTTATAAGATTAATTTACAATCCATTTAAGTATTTTGACAGATATGTGCTTGGTATCCCAATATTTTTATTTTTACTTTTTAGAGAATTAGTAAATAAAAGGTTATTTAAAATTTAGGAACATTATTTTGTTTTTGATTTGGAAAAATATATTAGCCAACAATAGAAATAAAACTTTGTTATGGATAGTAGTAACAGCAAATGTTGTTTTTTTCTTCCTATACAAATTATTTCTAAAACATATATTATTAAACCATTTTAATAATCTGCAAGATCAAATCAATAAAAGTTATTATACTAAAATATTTTCTTTTCTTGAATTCCCTATAATTTCTATAACTATTATTCTGTTACTTTTAATTCTGTTTTATAATCACGTTAAAGGATTTTTATCTAATATAAAGAATGAAATCCCATTTCTAATTATTGTACTTTGCTTTAACGTTCTAATACAATTAGTAATAATGATTACGGTCCAAACACTACCAATTGCCGATAGCAAGTATTACATTGACCTGGCTTTGCGGCTTTATCAGTCAGGCTCTTATGTAAATCCGAATAGACAATTAACAAGTTTTTGGCCTATTGGTTTACCAGCTTATTTAAGTTGGTTAATGTATTTGAACACTAATTATCTCATTTTGGCTAAAATATTTAATATAGTTATTTCGACGGTTTTTATTTTCGTCCTATATCTTGTATTTAGAAAAGAACTTACTATTAAGGGAAGAATAATATTTCTTCTTGCTTTTACGTTATTTCCAGACAATTTATTTAGCTCAAATTGCATAATGGCGGATTATCCATTTTCCCTTTTGCTTTGGCTATCTATTTACATCATAATGAAATATCGCAATAATAATATAATAATTTTATTAACTTCATTGATTTTAGCCTTAATGTCTTATTTAAGGCCAGTGGGTTTATTATTGCCAATAATTTTTTTAATTGATTTTTTTAAAAGTTATAATTTAGAAATATCATTAAGGCATTCCTTTATATTGATAATTGGCTTTTGTTTGGTATTAAGTCCATGGATTTATCGTAATTATAAAATATTTCATAAGTTTGTTCCCATTTCAACAAATGGCGGTTTCAATTTCTTGATGGGAAATCATGACAATTCAAGCGGGGGAGTAAACTTTGAATTTCATTATGATAATTCATTACAAGAAACAAAGGCAAGTGAAAATGCATACTCTAAAGGGACAAATAATATAATAACACACCCTGTTGAATCTTTGTTAAGATTGCCAATGAAAATTATATTTTCATATTATCGAGGGGATAGTTCTATCACATGGAGTTTAAAAGAAACAAAAAATAGAATACCTGCTTTTATCCTAAGTTTTATTTTCTTTTTTACGAATTTCTTTTTTTATTTGATATTAATTATTAGCATTTTAGGTATTATTTCATATAAAAAGATTTTCAAGAATAATACATTGAAATATTTTATGGGAGCTCTTTATGTTTATTTTATTTTAATAATTGTTATTTACGTTGGAGCAGAACGATATTTAATTCCTATAATACCCATTCATTTTTTCTTTGTGGGGAAGTATTTTTCTTAAAAATGAACTTAAAATATGTATGCTATATCGAGAAATTTTCGAATAAAGGAAAACGAGACCAAACAAATAAAAATATTATTGTGGATTTTTAATGTTGCAAAATAGAATATTATTTAAACCTAATTATTATTGTTTCTTTTTTTTGAATTTATCGCTTTTAGCTTTTAATTTTCAATTACTCGGTCAAGTAAAAATTCAAAGTATCGATGCAAAAAATGATTCCTTTTTACTCAATATCGCATTTAAGGATACATTTAGTGAAACGGGAAATGCGGCTGAAAAAAGTTTAGTCTTTAATAATGCTCTAAATGAAAGCAAACCAGGCTCCCCGTCATTACCATCTAAAATTATTTATGTTGCTATACCTCCTAAAAGCAAAGTAACTGCTTACTTGAGTAACCAACAATATAATACTTACTCAAATATGAATGTGGAAGTTAATCCCGCTGTTGAGATGCTTAATGATTCAACCTTAAGATATCAAAATCAAAATCTTAAAAGAGAATATTTTATTACAGATCAGTATCCTCAGACTGAATGCGATGTCTTGGGCTACACTTGGATTGGCGATTATTATTGTGCTGCCATTCAGATAAATAATGCTTCATTTAATTGGAAGTTAAAACAAATTAAACTTTTACTCAGTGCAAATCTTAATATAAATTTTAGCCAGGCTACATTGTTTCCGATTAACACAACCGCAGAATCGGTTTATGATAAAGCATTAAAAAGTATTATATCAAATTATGATTACGCTAAAAGCTTTCGTTCATTTAGGAAATTATTTAGCTACCCTGATACCACTGGTAACTGGATAGACTATTCTAATCAATACGTTAAACTTGCTGTCCCTGCTGATGGAATTTACCGTATTGGATATCAAGATCTCATAAACTATGGATTGAACCCCTCTAATATTGATCCATCAACAATAAAAATATTTTGCAAGGGAGAAGAGCTTCCTTTGTTTATCAATTCGAGCCAGCCGGGAGCATTTGCAAATGGAGATTATATCGAATTCTGGGCGCAAAAGAATTATGGTTCTCCAAATTACCGGCAAATTGTTCCAATCGGCACTGATTATCTAAATTATATGGATAGGTACACCGATACAACTTT
>JAJYOQ010000580.1 GCA_021796135.1 Bacteroidota bacterium | reverse complement strand
TGATTCTATTGGATTGAGAATGAATTATCACTGGCAAAAAGAATAATTCTAACAAAAATATTTTGAAATTGAGTCTCATAATTCAATTACTTGTATTCAACCTAACAGCGTTGCCGCTAACCGGCAGCCCAGAACAGCAATACCAATTAACCGGAACAACTTTTATTTATAAAAATATTTCTTAAAACATACTACCTTAAAAAGCAACACAGTTTTGCAAACACAACTTTATTAATACACAAATGCCGAATGCGAAAACGGCGTCCGCTTGATTGGCTGGTTAGCCGCAAATTAATGGTTATATATAATTATCATAATACAGACAATAGCTGTTATGTTACCAATTAAGAATAAAGAGAAACCAATAAATGTATATTTTCTTCTAGAATTAATTGTTAGTTGTCTTTCTCTTTCTATTTCATCGGGAATATCTAAGGAGAAGCTACCAGACTGTGGATAATAACCTATTGTAAAAATAATTGAAGCCACAACAAATAAAATAGCAGGTATTACTGAAATAATACCTTGCCAAATTGATATTGTATATTTATCGGGTAAAACAAATTTCAACAATCCTAGATATATTGGTATTGCACCAGTGCAAACCGTAATCATATACTTACAAAACTCTCTTCCAGTTGTTATAGAATCAACTAATATCGTTTTTCCAGCTTCATATAAAGCTTTGTTATGGGGGGTTATTGCGACAGGATTAACAACCTCAACTTTCATTTGTTCTTCATTGTTTGGTATTTCGCTCATTGCATTATCCTTTATTTAAGCCAATAACTTCCACTGAATTTATTCTATCAGAAGAAGTGTCATATAAAATAATATTGGCTTGGTATTCCGCATTCTTTACTGGACAAGTAAAAAGTCTTGTCTTTGAAACTCTACGGGGTTGTTCGTTCATATCATTCATAGTGATCATCTTTATTATAAATGAGCGTTCAACTTTTAAATTATACTTATGAGAATTGTTACAAAGTGGACAATTAGATATTTCAAGTATTTCAAATCTATCAGACATAATTCCTCCAAATAAATTCTTGCGGCTAACGGCATTGCCAATAAGCGGCGCCCCAGAACAAGGATGCCGAACAATACCAACAACTTTCTTTATTAAAAATTTTATTTAGCAGAACAACTTTGGACAAGAAACTTTACACGGGACTAAACAACCAACAATTACACAATTGCCGAATGCGAAAACGGCGTCCGCTTGATTGGCTGGTTATACCGTTTTTATATAATTAAAAATTCCTTGAGCTATTTGGTTGATATTTCCATTTAAAACTTGCTTCTCCAAATAAAGTTGGGGAACTTGGATTAGAACTATCCGCATATGCTTCAGTATGCAAAATTAAAATTTTCCCAAATTTATCATCAATGGTTTTTACAGCCCAAATTTGATTTACTTTTACTGGCAATGCCAAATCAATATAATTTGAATCTGGGACTTCTGTTAAATTATCAAAAAATACTTGTGCTGAATCTGTATCTGCGTCATTAAATTGTCTTATTAATATGAAGGTGGGTTTTAATGTTCCAGCAGAACTAAAAAATACACCTAAAATATTTCCGGTCTCATTTGTTTGAACAAGAACAATAATATCTGGAGTGATATTGTTCGAATTAGGGTATTCAATATTTCCGCCTTGTGAAAAAGAGAATCCGGTGTATTTCGAATTAACCACTTTAGTATTTATGGTATTCTCACCAGATGTTTTAGGTGGTGTTGGCCCAACACTATTATCACAGCCATTTATAAAAACGAAAAGCAAAAATAAAATTGGAATTGTTAAATTTTTCATATCTCAATCAACTTACATATTTTGTTAACGGTATAACGGCGTTGCCGCTAACCGGCAGCCCAGAACAGCAATGCCGAATAGAAGCAACTACTTTTTATTTATTAAAAATGTTTCTTATAACAAACTACCGTAAAGAACAACTTAGTTTTGAAAAGACAATTTTCTAATTACACAAGTGCCGCACTGAAAAACGCTGTCCGTGTTGCCTGTCCCGCAGTTCTCCTGCGGGGAGCGGCTGGTTAGCCTCTTTTAGGGTATTTCCTCCGTATTCTTTGGAATGGGATAGAATTCTTCCATAGTTAATTTTTGTTTATCGATGATTTCTTTGATTAAATGGATCTTACTCTCAATTATATCAATGAGATGAATTGTCATTCGACAATAGTTCCTAATATGTTCGTGATTGTACTCCAACAGACATTTTCTACATCTACCTAAACAGAGGTCAGTATGTTTACAATTTTCACAATCCTTAAAAATATCCTTGTGTGATAATTGAATAGAGCTTTCAGTCTCAAATTGGATATTCCCAATCATTCCATTGTCACCTCCAATATATTCATCACACCAGAACACATTACCATCAAGATCAACTATTTTCAGTTTATTACCCGCACCACATCTAAAAGATACTCCATTATTATCATGTTTATAAATATAATGTGCAATCACTGTTTGAAAAGGGATATAGTTTAATATTTTCCCTTTTTTGAAATTTGATAACCAATATTCAAACAAGCAATCAATATTTCGATTATAACTATTAATAAAATCAAAAGGATTTTTAAATGAAGGTTTATTCACAATCTGCCAATATATAGCGTTAAAAAATTGTTCAAGATTTATAACAGAATCATAAATATTCGTTTCTTCTTCAACAGTAATTCTTCCTAATAGAATACTAGAAGTTATTTCACGAAGGTGAAGAAGATTATTTATAATTTTATCATAAGTGCCATTTCCTCTATGCTTCTCATGTGTAGATTTATCACCGTCAATAGAAATGAAAATAGAATTAAATCTTGATAATAATTCTATGGGTACTTTATCGAGGAGCAGACCATTCGTATAAATTGAATATTTTATCCCTAGATAGGATGAATATATTGGAGGTGACAATGGAATGATTGGGAATATCCAATTTGAGACTGAAAGCTCTATTCAATTATCACACAAGG
>JAJYOQ010000579.1 GCA_021796135.1 Bacteroidota bacterium | reverse complement strand
GAAATGCGATATTAGTGTGAATCAAAAATGTTAATTTTTGTCACGTAAAGTTTTTGAAAGGGAAAAAGAAATGAAGAATGATTATTTCGAACATAAAGCTGGTAATTACGAACAAGATGAAGATAGAGTAACTAACGTAGAGAACATTGCGAACTCAATTCTGAATAATGTCCATTTTGATAAAGGTATGAACATAATGGATTTTGGTTCCGGTACAGGTTTGTTGTTGGAAAGGGTGGCTCCATTCGTTAAAAAAATAACAGCAGTTGATATTTCTAACTCGATGAATAAACAATTAAATGAAAAAAGAAAATATTTAGGATGTGAGCTTGAAATTTTAGAGATGGATTTATCAAAGACCAAACTAGAAAAGAAGTTTGATGGAATTATGTCATCGATGACGATGCACCACATTGAAAACATTCAAACAATGTTTAATGATTTTTATTCGCTATTAAATGAAAACGGGTTTATAGCTATTGCAGATTTAGATTTAGAAGACGGCAGTTTTCATACCGAAGATACCGGAGTATTTCATTTCGGATTTGATAGAGAGGTTTTCTTAAATACAGCAGTTGCTGCCGGGTTTAGGAATGTTAAAATTACAACTGCAAGTATAGACCACAGACCGCAAGGTGACTATCCGGTTTTTTTACTTACCGGGAATAAGTGATTTATTTTTGTTAGAATAGTTGCATAACTTGTAATTCAACCGGACGCTGTAATCAAACTGCAACATGCAAATGACAAAATGAAATGAACACAAAAGCAAAACAAGTCATACTGACAGCTTTCTTCGGAACATCTGCGTGCTTTGTGATTGGAGTAGTTTCTTATGGCTTTGTAATTTTTAGTTCCTATGATACAAGATCGCTAATAGTCTTGTACGGTGTTTACGGCTCAATTTATTTCAGCGTGGTAAAATATCTGAAACGGCGGGAACAAATATTTGCGGTTGTATTCATGATCCTCGCAGTGATTATACTGCGTGGGCGCACGCATAATATGCTTTATTATCTGCGCGACGTTTATTTGTTAGTTCCGCTTTTTGTATCGATCCTTCTTTACATGTTCTACATTAACAAAAATAACACTTCGCCGCTGTTTGTAAGAGGGCTTTCGCTGGTAGTGTTTTTTCCGATGCTCTACGAAGTTTCATTGTTATTGCTGCTGCTGATATTGGGTATAAACTTGAAATCTGCCTTTCCTCCGTTACTGTTACAATTCCGTTTGACCATAATGGTAAGTGTCGGCTTGGCTGTTGGTTTTGATATTTATGAAAAGTTCAATGAAAAAATTGATCGGTTGTTTAAGATCGGTTGAACAAAACAATCAACCAATTACTGAAAGCGAGTTAGAGAAACATGAGCATAAATACAGTCCAACAGAAAAATTCCGGTAATCATGTTCGTCTTCTTTTGCGCGTTCCCGTTCCGTGGGTTTTTGTTCTGGCGTACCTTGTAGGTGTTGGACTGCAATTTCTTTTTCGACCTGATTCAGTATCTGAAGAGTTAAGACGACTCAGTTTGATTTGCGGCATTGTGTTGTTTGCCATCGGAGGTGTGTTTGCAGGATGGAGTTTGTTCATATTTCATAAGGCGCGCACGACAACAACTCCGGGTGAAAAATCTGCTATGCTTGTAACGCGGGGTCCGTACAGATTAAGCCGCAACCCGATGTATGTGAGTCTTACACTTGCATATCTTGGAGAAGCGGGGATGCTAGCTCAAATATTGCCGCTGGTAGTTTTGCCGTTTACGTTGGCTTATATAAATTGGGTTGTAATTCCGATAGAAGAAAGCAAACTGAAGGAAGTCTTCGCAGAAAAATATGAACAGTATTGCGTTTCAGTGCGGCGGTGGATATAATGTAATTTTTAAAGGTGACAAAATGAAGTTTATCGGCTTGCTATCGATTGTATTTGGAGTAATACTTTTACTGTTGAGAAAAAGATTGCTGGATTATATTGAAAAGATGAATAGCAGAAACAAAGTGCCCGTAAGTAGTGAAGTTGTTGCAAGAAGACTACTGGTAGGGACGATGTTTCTAATCGTAGTTGGTTTTGTGATATTATTAAAGTAAGGGAGGACATATTTTGCATCTTTTCAACTTGATTTGTTTTATTGCCGCAGCGATAACACTTATATGGAATGATGAACTGTTTAATTTGGCGGAAAAGAAATTATATCATAACGAGAAGCAGATTGATAGACGAAAAGCTTTCTTAGGTGTCATGTTTGTGGCAGCTGTCTTAATTATTTAAGGATTGTTTTTAAAAAAAAAAGTCCTTTTATTGTTTTTTGTAACGATGTTTTAAGCTAAATTTTCTTGAAAATTTTTAACTTAACTTTATTATTGAAAAAGGGGTCAACATGGCTAAAAAAATCATCTTGTCACTTTGCTTCATCATCATCTTGTCAAGTAATCATGTCTTTTCGCAATCTGTTGGACTTACTTTTGAATCAAATTCGTTCAACGTTCATAATTTTTTCTATAACTCGATTTCTGCTCGCGGGCAAATTAAGAATATTTATATTCAAGCTACATTACCGATTATAAGGTCGGTTCATGCATCGTTCAAAACAGGATACGGTTGGAATACGTTTTTCAACACTACGGAGCGGCTTCTTCCTGGTTATTATAATTATACTCAGTCCATGACAACGCAAGGAATGCCGGTTGAATTGTCTCTCATCTATTCGCAGTACTTAACAAAAGATTCTGTCTTTGAACCGTTTATTAGTTTAGGTGTGGGGTATTACAATTACAAAACCGTGAACAGATACGATTACACGGTTCTTATAGTGGAAACGGAATATAAAACGAAAGGCTTTTGCGGACTGATCAGTTTTGGCACCAACATTCACTTGGCTCAGAAGCTACTAACGTTTATCGAGTTTAAGAGTTATGCAGTCAATGGTTTAAGGACAAAGTGGGAAATACTTAATCAATCGGAACATTTTAAATATGAAGCCGATTACGAATCATCCGAAAGT
>JAJYOQ010000578.1:330-3007 GCA_021796135.1 Bacteroidota bacterium | reverse complement strand
ATTTCACACTGTTTTCAAGACAGTATTTCACACCATTTCAATTTCGTGTAAAGTATCACGAAGCTTCTGAACTGCAGGATCATCCATATATTCATCAAAAGTCATCTTCTTATCAACCATTCCGTTAGGAGTGATTTCAATTATTCTATTTGCAATAGTTTGAATAAATTGATGATCATGTGAAACGAATAAGACTGTCCCGGTAAAATTTATCAAGCCGTTATTTAAGGCGGTTATCGCTTCAAGATCGAGATGGTTAGTCGGCTCATCAAGAATTAGAAAATTTGCTCCGCTCAACATCATTCTTGCAATCATACAGCGTACTTTTTCTCCTCCGGAGAGTACATTTGCCTTCTTCAAGGACTCATCACCGGAGAAGAGCATTCTACCTAAAAATCCTCTTATAAATGTTTCATCTTTTTCTTTTGAGTACTGGCGCAGCCAATCGATTAAGTTTAAATCAACATTAAAGTAAGATGAATTTTCCTTAGGGAAATAAGATTGTACCGTAGTTACTCCCCATTCGCATTCTCCGGCGTCAGGTTTAATTTCTTCCATTAATATTTTAAATAAAGTTGTTTTGGAATGATCATGTGAGCCAACGAAAGCAATTTTGTCTCCGCGGTCTACTTTGAAAGAGAGATCACGAAGTACATCTTCACCTTCCAGCGATTTGGAAATATTTTTAATTTCGACAACATTATCGCCCGGAAGTCTTTCCGGCTTAAAATTAATGTAGGGCATTTTTCTTGATGAAGGTTTTATCTCATCAATAGTTAATTTTTCCAGAAGTTTTTTTCTTGAAGTAGCTTGTTTAGATTTTGAAGCGTTGGCGCTAAACCTTGCAATAAATTCCTGAAGTTCTTTCATTTTTAATTCAGTTTTTTTATTAGCATCTTTTGCTTGTTGAGAGGCAAGCTGGCTTGACTCCAGCCAGAAATCATAATTACCTGTAAAGATGGTTATTTTTCCATAATCGATATCAGCTATGTGAGTACAAACGTTATTCAGAAAGTGCCTGTCGTGGGAAACAACAATAACGGTATTTTTGAAGTTGATTAAAAACTCTTCAAGCCAATTGATTGAGTGAATATCAAGATGATTAGTCGGTTCATCCAATAAAAGGATATCGGGATTACCAAAAAGCGCCTGAGCCAGCAGTACTTTTACTTTTTCATTGCCGGTAAGTTCAGCCATTTTTTTATTGTGTAGGTCATTTTTAATACCGAGCGCAACAAGGAGAGAAGATGCTTCCGCTTCGGCTTCCCAACCGTTAAGCTCTGCAAATTCCCCTTCAAGTACGGAAGCTTGTATTCCATCTTCATCAGAGAAATCGGGCTTTAAATATAAAGCATCTTTTTCTTCCATTATTTGGAATAGTTTTTTATGCCCCGCAATTACAGTTTTTAATACTTCAATCTCATCGAACTCAAACTGATTTTGTTTAAGTACTGCGAGCCTTTGTCCCGGGGTAATAATCACGTCGCCTGAAGCAGGGTCAATTTCATTTGCTAAAATTTTTAGAAAAGTTGATTTGCCCGCTCCGTTTGCTCCAATAATTCCGTAACAGTTACCGGGAGTAAATTTTATATTAACTTCTTCAAACAGAACACGCTTACCGTATCTTAAACTAATATTACTTGTGCTAAGCATAACCGAATAATTTCCTTTGCATTATAATTCTTAAAAAGAGAGGGGCAAATATAAGAATAATTTAGCGATTTTATAGGATTTAAGTCATAGCGCGGCGGACTCAATCCCCCGATAGGTGGAAGAAATCTCCAGGTAAATATGAGTGACAGTGCTATATAGGGGATTTCTCCCCGCAAACCCCGCAAACGGGGTAAACGGGACAGGCACCGGCGGACTCCTTCGAAATGACAAAGAGGAATTCAATTCATCTTGTAAATAAACGCAACACCATTATCTGTAATTAGAGATAATAAATAGGCTTAAAGGATCCTCCCGGTAAAAGCAGAAATCTCAAGTACAATAATTGCCCAAGGCAAGGCAGTAATATTAAAAGTTGAATTATAAATTTTCCCGACAAGTAAGTATAGATTTAAGTACTAATCATTTAGAATTCGTTTACAAAGGTTTTGGCTAAGTTTTTTGTCGAGATCATTATTGCAGTTTAGATTTATGTCGCAAATCATAAATCTGATGCTGCTATTCCAAAGCATACAGTCAAAGCAAAAAATTAGCTATATTTACACAGGAAATAATGATTTCCCTTGCTACTTTACATAACCTTGATTGGCGGGGAATCAATCTTTATATTTATCTAAAATATTTAACAGGAAATCTTGTTTTAGTATTAAACAAAAAATAGGTGATACCATGGAAGGAAATTTTTCAGATAGACTGCAGGATGTAATTAGACTAAGCCGTGAGGAAGCACTCAGGCTTGGACATGATTATATCGGAACGGAGCATCTATTATTGGGAATTATTCGAGAAGGACAAGGTGTCGCCGTCAGAATTCTCAGAAATCTTGACTGCGACTTAATGAAACTTAAAAAAGCTATTGAAGATACTGTTCGTACTTCCGGGGGAACTTTAACAATCGGAAATATTCCGTTAACCAAGCAAGCAGAAAAAGTTTTAAAGATTACCCAGATCGAGTCAAAAATATATAAGGCAGACGTTATCGGTACGGAGCATCTTCTACTTTCGC
>JAJYOQ010000578.1:0-320 GCA_021796135.1 Bacteroidota bacterium | reverse complement strand
CGGGCGCTTTTAAGAGATGAAGACAACATTGCTACGCAGATTCTTCATCAATTCAATGTGACATACGATGCCGCACGCTCTGAGCTTAATGCAATGTTGACCATTAAAAATCCTAAAGATGCGGGTGCAACGGTTCCTCCTCCGGATAAAAAAATCGAGCGGACAAAAACTCCGGTACTTGATAATTTTGGAAGAGACTTAACAAAACTTGGAAATGAAGACAAGTTGGATCCGGTTGTAGGTAGAGAAAAAGAAATTGAAAGAGTAGCTCAGATATTAAGCAGGCGAAAGAAGAACAATCCCGCTAGGTCCAACGTTAC
>JAJYOQ010000075.1 GCA_021796135.1 Bacteroidota bacterium | reverse complement strand
TGGCTATTTAATAATTCTAGTGTGCTTGCAGACTGCCATTCTTCTTTTTCAGAAGATGAATCGGGAGATTTTAAGGATTTATCTTTTATCAGTTCGATTACTTCTTTCTTTGGTTCAAATTGAATTTCTGTTTTTCTGACATTAACATTATTCGTAAATAATTCATCGCCGAATGCTTCTTTTTGATCAAGTAGTGATTGCTCAAGAAGATTTAATATTATGTTGTCCATGAAGGATTACTAATTACTTTTTAATTTTACTAAGCTGTGATAAAATAATATTAGCAGCTTGAAATTTGGTCTGCAAATCGAAATTATTTATTTCTCCGGAATTATTAATTATCGTGATTTTATTAGTATCGGTTTCAAATCCGCTTTGCTTGTCTCTGAGAGAATTTAATACTATAAGATCGAGATTCTTTGATTTTAATTTCTTCCCTGCATTATTTAACTCATTATCCGTTTCAAGAGCAAAACCAATAACAATTTTATTATTTTTCTTAACCGATGCCAGAATATCTTCAGTTAATTCCAATTCAATTGAAGAAAGTTTTTCTTCTTTTTTAATTTTTTTAGGTGATATACTTGCCGGTGTATAATCGGCTACTGCTGCTGCCATAATCAGGACATCATTATTCCCAAATTCTATATCAACTATATTCTTCATTTCTTTAGCTGAACGAATCTTAATTAGCTTGACTTCCTGATAAATTTTTTCATTTGACGGTCCCGAAATGAGTGTTACATTAGCGCCCCTAAGGAAGGCAGCTTTTGCAATTTGATAGCCCATTTTTCCTGATGAACGATTCCCGATAAATCTTACAGGGTCAATATCTTCAAATGTCGGACCCGCAGTTACTAAAATATTTTTGCCGGCTAAGTCTTTTGAATATCCGGAAAGTATTAATTCAGCAGCATCTATAATTTTGGAATTATCTGCTAATCTGCCGGAACCCGAAAGTCCGCTAGCTAGTTCTCCGCTTTCCGAATCAACTATAAAACAGCCATACTCTTTAAGTCTGTTAATGTTCTCTTTAGTAATTTTATTTTCGTACATGTCCGTATCGGCTGCGGGAGCAATTAGCAATGGAGATCTTCTGGCGATAGCTAATGTAGTCAAAGCATTGTCTGCAATTCCATGTACTATTTTGGCTATCGTATTTACAGTAGCGGGGGCTATTATCATTAAATCAGCCCAAACTGCATAATCTATGTGCCAGGTGGATTGAAATTGTTTTCCGGTATTGACGGGAGTAAAAGTATTTGTAACTACATTGTTTTTGGAAAGGGCAGACAAGGTAAGCGGTGAAATAAATTCAGCTGCCGAAGGAGTCATGACAACTTTAACTTCTGCACCGCGTTTAACGAATTCTCGAATTAAATAAGCTGATTTATACGCTGCAATACACCCGGTAACGCCTAAAAGAATTTTTTTGCCTGCGAACATATCTTTTTCCATTAGCTGCCTGGTTTTATTGAATTGAAAAGCAAAGTAAAACTATCGCATTTTAATGCGAAAAAAGAAGTCTAATAACTATTTATAACGGTATTTCGTTTTTCCGGCAAGCAGTTCATGTAATGCCTGAATTTGAGGTTTTTCTTTTTTCTCAAAATCCAAAGCTATTTTAAGTTGAGCCGGGTTTTCAATATCTTCGCTGTCATCCTCTACTGCCGGTGGCGGAATTGTAGCTATTTGAGCATTGTACTCAATTTTATTTTCGTCATTTATCTGCCTGGCTCTTTTTGAGGCTACAATAATAGCTTCATAAACGTTTGCTGTTTCCTTATCTATGACACGCAGATCAACTGGTTCAATTTGCATTTAACTTTTCTCCGTTAATATATTTTTAATAATTCTTCTTGTTTCTAAAATTGCTTTATCTAAATCATTATTTTCTACAAAATAATCAAATTTATCCTTAAGACTCAACTCCATTTTTGCTCTCTTAATCCTTTTATCAAAATCTGCTGCAGTCTCTGTTTTTCTATTTTTTAATCTATTAATTAGTTCCTTACTGCTTGGAGGATATATAAATATAAGCTTCGCTTCGGGATATATTTTCTTTAATTGTAAAGCGCCTTTAACGTCTACTTCAAGGATTATAGCTTTATTTTGTTCGGTTATTTCATCAATAAAATATTTATAAGTACCGTAATAATAATCGTAAAATCTCTCCCACTCTATAAACTCATTATTTTTAATTTTTTCCTTAAACTCATCCTCGGAAATAAAAAAATAATCTTTACCATTAATTTCGCCCGGTCTTTTTGAGCGGGTTGTTGCTGATACCGAAAAGATAATTTCAGGGAACAGCTTTAACATTTGCTTAACAATTGTCGTTTTTCCCGCTCCGCTGGGAGCAGAAACTGCAATAATTTTTCCTTTTACTTTTTTCAAATATTACTCAATATTTTGGATCTGTTCTCTGATCTTTTCTATTTCTTCCTTGATCAATACAGAGCTATGAGTAATTAATGTTGATATTGTCTTAGAAGATATGGTATTTGATTCGCGATTCATTTCCTGGCAGAGAAAATTTAATTTTCTCCCGGGTTCAGCTTCATTTAAGCTTTCTATAAAAAACTTTAAATGACTTCTTAACCTTACCGATTCTTCAGTAATATCTGCCTTATCGGCTATAATGGCTAATTCCTGATTTAGTCTATCATTATCAGCTGGTAAATCAGCAAGTAGTGTCGAGATCCTTTCTTTAAGCTTTGAGAAATAATCATTAACACTAAGTTTGGATTCATTTTCAATTATTGTTAATTTTTCTTCAATAAGTTTAATCCTGCTTATGAGATCTTTCCCGAGTTCTTTCCCTTCGCTCTTTTTCATCTTTAGTAATTCAGCTAGAGCAGTGCTTAAAGCGGTTTTAACAAGATCAAATTCAGAATCACTTAAATCTAATTCGGGAGCAGAAAAAATATCCTTATTGTATAAAAGATGTTCGAGTTTAATTTTTTCATTTATCTTAGCAGCTTTTTTTAACTCTTTAACCTGAGATAAATAATTTTTTAATTTTTCTTTGTTGACAAACAGAGAATTATTATCCGATCCGTTATTTTTCAAAAGGATAAACACAGATAACTTTCCTCTTGCAATCTTTGATTTGATAAATTCGCGGATTTCATATTCGCGATTCATCAACGAAGACGGGAGTTTTAAAGATATTTCAAGAAATCGGCTGTTAACACTTTTAACTTCTGCTTCAGATGTAAAATTTTCATTTTGAGCAGAACCTTTGCCGTAGCCGGTCATACTAAAAATCATAAGATTCCTTTTAAAAAGAATACAAAAATAGCAATTTTATGGTTGGTAAACAAAATATCAATTAATGGCTTAGAACGCTTCTCCGATTCCAAAATGAATTTCCATTTGCTTAAAAACTGATTTTTTCAAAATTGTCCTTTTATCTGCAGGATCATAGCATTTAAAGCCGAAATCGACTCGAAATGGAGCAATTTGAGAATAATATCTGAAACCAAAACCGGCTGCTATTGCTACTTGATCAAAACGAAAAGAACGGTATCCGTTCCAGGTATTTCCATAATCAGTGAATAAGACAAAGCCAACTTTCGGCATAAACTTTCTTCTGAATTCAAAAGATCCGTCCAATAGAAAAGTTCCGCCCCGAAGTGAATCTGTGAGGGTAACACCAAAATATTTAATTGAATCATGCGGAACTAATTCCCTCCCTCTCCAGCCCCTGATAGAATTACTTCCTCCTGCAAAAAAAGTTTGATTTGGAGGTATAACGTTGTAACCTCCCGATACGGTTTGAATAAATCCGGTTTCAAACTTAATAGCTAATGTGGCATTACCGTCATTAGAAATAGGCAGGTAAAATGCGGAAGTCCCTTGTAGCTTGTAGAAAAGCGCACGCTGTGTTTCATCAATAGTATTATATGTATTACTTTGACTTAAGAATTCATTAGCATGAAAATTTGTTACTGATGATGCACCTTCCATAATGAATGATAAGTTGTCGCCTTTTGTAGGGAACATTATATTGTTCGATTTAGCAGACCCAAATTGCGTACCGATTATTGATGTTGTACTGTTTGACTTCAATGAAATATTTGGATTATTAAGGTTAGGTGAATACTGGACATATTCAAATATAAAATAAGGTTTTAGCAATGATATATATGTATAATAAGGCATTTCGAAATCAAGACTGAGCTTTGAACCATATGTATTTATTTTTGACATGTTCTGAGTAATTGATTGGATATAAAGTTCCAAACTCGTTGTAATGGGTCTTTGAAATAAATACGGCTGCTGCAGCAAAAGCGAGGATTCAAATGTTCCTTGAAATGTTGAATCCCGGGCTGAATGACTTCTAAAAAAATCATTATAATTGAAATGAACTATATCAAGGATTTCACCTTTTACGTTTAAAGTAAGTACCCTTGCATCGCCGAAAAGATTTTTTTTAACGAAGTTTGCGCCAAGACCTAAATTAAATGCTTCACGCTGATTATCCATAACAATTTCCGGCGCCATTTCATTTAGATTCCCGATATTTCCGCTTAATGATAAGGGTACTGTATTATTAGATGTATCGGAAATCGATGGGTTTAATAAAACGGTATTGAAAAGACCCGTACGGGCTAGGCGGTATTGACTTATTTGAATTTTCTCCTGATCATAAAAATCTCCCGGATTAATTGCGGTAATTTCCCGAAGCAATTTGTCGCTTACTAATTCACTACCGTTACCGGATTTTTCAATGTTAATTTTGCTAATCTTAAATTGCTTGCCTGTGTGTATATATATATTAAGATTTACCTTAAAATCAGAACTCTCAATTATTGCCACCGAGCTGTCGAATGATGCTAGCATATAGCCTTCATTCATCAATACTGATAATGCCCTATTCACATTGTCGTGAATATTTTCTTCCGAATAACGTGCTTTTGGGTCAAATTTAAGTTTACCATAAAGCTCATTTACAATTTCCGGTCTTACTCTTCTTAAACCAATAAAATTTAATACGCCATAAGTGTAAGGATTGCCTTCTTTAATTGTATATAAAAGTGAAACTTTCGAATTAGAAGTGTCTATTTTATATGAAGAAGTAATTTGTGCATTAAAAAACCCATTTGCTTTATAAAAATCATGCAATGACAATAAATCCAGCCCTATCGAAGCAGAATCAAAATATTCGGGTCCTTTACCGAAACTGGTGAAAGAATTTAGAAACTGCCAGATCCAGGAAGGAGATTGTTTGCTGACTATGATTTCCTGGAGTTTTGTAGAAGAAAAGGAATTATTCCCGGTAAAATTAATTGAAGCTAGCTCAAGCCCTTTTTGCTCCTGACAAAAAACATTTGCAGATAAAAAAAGTAAAATAAAAAATGTAATTGCAATCTTTTGGTGCATTAAAAAGGAATCCTAAGATTTTAAAATAGATCTGACAAAATTAGAAATTTAATCAATAATGATAAATTATATTGAGGCAAGATAACCGATTTTTTTTTATTTATCCAATAGATTTAAATAAATTTTCGGAGAAACAAAATTATTCTTTAATAATATCAACTGCTTTTTCATATTTAACAACTTTATTGAAAAAATCAATCGGAAGGGGAATCGATCTTTTCGTCAAAGGATTCACATGCACTAAAACTCCGGCACCTTCAGCTATAATCTTTTTAGTTTTAATATTTTCTATAATGTGTTCAAACCTGAAACTGCTGTGCTTTATATAAGAAACGCGTGTATATATCCTGAGTTTGTCTTCGAAGAGTGCGGTTTTTAGATAATTAATTTCATTCATAGCCATGTAAAATGCAGAGCCGTCAATTGCAATCCCGTCTTTCGGCAAAACACCTAAGTCTTTAGCATATTTTATTCGTGCCTGTTCAAAATAATTAAAATAAACGGCATTATTCAATATATGAAGCATATCTACTTCGTTGAATCTGACCACGACATCGTGAGTATGTCTAAAAAGCTTTTTATTTTTTGATGGTTTCAATTTATTCAGCTTCCTTTTGCGTTTTTAACTAATTTTTCAATTTCGTCCCACATATTTGCCGGAATGGCTTCCAACAAATTAAATTGTCCTGCTCCCTTAAGCCATTCACCTCCGTCAATGGTAATTACTTCTCCGTTTACAAATGAAGAAAAATCGGAAACAAGATATGCAGCTAGATTTGCAAGCTCCTGATGTTGACCTTCTCTATTAAGAGGGACTTTTTTCTTAAGATCAAATTTATTTTTTAGATCGCCCGGCAGAAGTCTATCCCATGCGCCTTTCGTGGGGAAAAGTCCCGGTGCAATTGCATTAAAACGAATTCCATATTTCGCCCACTCAACTGCTAGTGATCTGGTTAGTGCTAGAACACCTGCTTTAGAAACGGCTGAAGGGACAACATATGCCGATCCGGTCCATGCGTATGTTGTAACGATATTTAAAACAACGGCATTTTGTTTTTGTGCAATCCAGTTTTTCCCAAAAGCTAATACACAGTTATATGTTCCTTTCAGAACAATATTAACTATTATATCAAAAGCACGATTTGAAAGTCGTTCTGTAGGACTAATAAAATTTCCTGCAGCATTATTAACAAGTACATCAACTTTACCGAATTTCTCTAATGAGACCTTTAATAAATTTTCAACCTGCTCATAATTAGATACATCGCATTGAACTGGCAGAACTTTAGATCCGGTTGCCGATTCAATTTCTTTTGCCGTTTTTTCAAGCACCTCAATTTTTCTACTGCATATTATAAGATCGGCTCCTAATTCTGCAAAATACTTTCCCATTGATTTACCGAGTCCTGTTCCTCCTCCCGTAATTAAAACTACTTTCCCTTTGAGCGAACCTTCCTTTAGCATGGGTTGAGAATAAATATTGTCCTGCATAAAAATCCTTTAAAGTGAATTGTTGTTTGAATATCACCTCCGGGAAAATACCGGAGGCGATAAATTAATTCATTAGAAGCAATATTTATTAGCTTCAATTAATCTGCCGGCAATGCTGCGTCTTAGCTTTGTTGTATTGACCGGATCTAACTTAATATAACGCTTCAAACCGAGCATTAGCATTTTTAATTCATCTCCTTCGGCAAAAGAAGCTATCGCATGTTTACCGTAGAGGTTAATTCTTTCCATAGAATCGCTTACATAAACCTGTGTCATTTCCAGATACGGCAAAAGATCACTTTCATTTTTTGATAATGCAAGTTTTTGTGTCCTTAAAATTACTGATTCTGAAGTGAAAACTTCAATTAACATATCGGTAACATTCATAATGATTTCTTGTTCTTCAGCAAGTTTCATCATAAATTTTTGGACAGCCGAACCGGCAATCATAAGGATAGCTTTCTTTGCATTTCTAATGGCTTCTAATTCAATTGCCAGAAGTCCGGAAGGTTTCTCTCCGAATGAAGGAACGGACATTAAATCCTTTTGGATAGCCATGGCAGGTCCCATTAAATCAAGACGTCCCTTCATAGAACGTTTTACGATCATATCGACAGTTAATAAACGGTTAATTTCATTAGTACCTTCAAAAATTCGATTTATTCTTGAATCGCGATAAGCTCTGGCAGCAGGATATTCTTCAGAGTAGCCATAACCGCCGAATATTTGGACTGCTTCATCTACAACATAATCAAGCATTTCAGAACCAAATACTTTTAGCATAGCAGACTCAATTCCGTATTCTTCAGCTGCTGTTATCATTGCCTTGCTGTAATCTGAGCCGCTTGCAACAAGTGTGGCAACTTTATCTTTTATTAATCCGCTTGTTCTTAAAGTGGCAGACTCCGATGCAAAAACTCTGATAGCTTGTTCTGCCAGTTTATACTTTATTGCACCAAAACTTGAAATAGGTTTTCCGAATTGTTTTCTTTCATTTGCATAATTAACAGCTACTGAAATAAACTTTTTAGCTCCGCCTGTTGTCATTGCGCATAATTTAAATCTTCCTACATTCAAAACATTAAATGCTATATAATGCCCTTTGCCGATTTCCCCAAGAATATTTTCTTTAGGGACTTTTACATTATCAAGAAATAACGCTCTTGTCGAAGATCCTTTTATTCCCATCTTCTCCTCTTCCTTACCGCGGGTAAATCCTTCTGATTTTGTATCGATAATAAAACAGGTAAACTTATCGCCTTCTACCTGAGCAAAAGTAATCAGAATATCGGCAAATCCGCCGTTTGTTATCCACATCTTCTGACCGTTAAGTATATAATACATACCGTCATCGGAAAGTTTAGCTGTAGTTTTTGCGGAGAGCGCATCGGAACCGGAAGTTGGTTCAGTCAGGCAATATGCTGCTTTCATTTCACCGGATGCGAGCTTTGGAAGATATTTTTGTTTCTGCTCTTCGGTGCCGTAATATAGAATTGGCAGCGTTCCAATTCCCGTATGTGCCGCAAATGAAACGCCGAAGGAATGACTTGCGCCGATTTCCATTGATATAAAAGTATTGGTATTAAAATCTTCCCCTAACCCTCCATATTCAGATGGAACAGCTGCTCCAAGCAATCCAAGTTCGCCGGCTTTCTCCATTAAGCTTACTGTCAATCCGGGTTCTTGATGATCAATTGCATCAAGTTTTGGCAGGATTTCCTTTTCTACAAATTCTCTGGCTGCTTCCGCCATAAGTTTCTGATCTTCAGAAATATCTTCCGGAATGAAAATAGATTGCGGATCGGTATCTTTTGTTAAGAATTCCCCGCCTTTCAATGCTTCGATTTTTTTTGTTTCGGTTTCCATAAATTTTACCTTACTTATTTTAATTAAATTATAAAAAAATTAATTCAATAACTCATAAATAGCAGCAACACCTTGCCCGCCGCCTACACATGCAGTTACCAAGCCGTATTTCTTCTTTCTTCTTCTCAATTCATTTAGTATTTGAACGGTAAGTTTTGCTCCGGTGCAACCCAGCGGATGACCGAGTGCAATTGCCCCTCCGTTTACGTTAAGTTTATCTTTGTCGATCCCTAATTCCCTGGCGACTGCTAGTGACTGAGATGCAAAGGCTTCGTTTAATTCGATTAAGTCTATATCTTCTAATTTCAATCCTGCCATCTTCAAAGCTTTAGGAACTGCGGCAATCGGACCTATTCCCATTACTCTCGGGTCAACTCCAGCTAACGCATACGAAACCATCCTGGCAATTGGCTTCAGATTTAATTCTTTGACCATATCTTCAGACATTACAATTACAAAAGCTGCCCCGTCTGAGGTTTGTGAAGAATTGCCTGCTGTAACTGTCCCGTTTGCAGCAAAAACCGGCTTCAGTTTTGCCAGCGCTTGCAAAGTTGTATCCTGTCTGGGTCCTTCATCTGTATCAACAATAAATTTTCTTGTTTTCTTTTTCCCTCCCTCAAGATAAACTTCTTCAACTTCTATTGGTACAATTTCATCCTTGAAATACCCTTTTTGTATTGCGTTAATTGCTTTCATGTGAGATTGATATGAAAATTCGTCCTGATCTTCACGGGAAATTTTATAATCTTTTGCAACTTCTTCTGCTGTCAACCCCATGCTAAGATAGTATTCAGGATGTTTTTCGGCAATTTTGTAATTAGGGGAAAGCTTCCATCCTGTTGTAGGCACCATTGACATAGATTCCGTACCTCCGGCTATAATGCAATTTGCCATACCTGATCGAATCCGTGCAACTGCAGAGGCAATTGTATCAACTCCGGATGCGCAATATCTGTTCACAGTTTCGCCGGGAACTTCAAGCGGTAAACATTGCAGGGCTATCATTCTGCCAATCTGAAGACCTTGCTCTGCTTCCGGTACTGCATTACCTACTATGAGATCATCAACACGATGCGGATCTAATTGTGAAACAGATTTTAGTAAATGCTTGATTACTTCTACAGCAATGTCATCTGACCTAAAAAATCTGAAGCCTCCTTTTTTAGCTTTTCCAACCGCCGATCTATACCCGGCGACTATATATGCCTCTTTCATAATAATTTCTCTTTCTTAGTTATTAAAATTTTACTTTCTTATTAAAATTGAATAATCAATTACGGAGCGGTTTTCCAGTATTTAGAATATATTGAATTCTTTCAAGGGTCTTCTTTTCTCCTATCAGACTTAAAAATGCTTCCCGTTCCAAATCGAGTAAATATTGTTCATTAACAATTGTGCCTTGAGATAAGTCTCCTCCGCACATTACATAAGCGAGCTTTTCGACTATTTTTCTTTCATGATCAGATATATAATTGCCCATTCTGAAAGAATATGCACCAAGCAGAAGAGTTGCAAGTGCAGAACGACCAAGTACTTTTATATCATTTCTCGGTAACGGCTGCGAATAACCTTCCGATGCTATTGCCATTGCTGCCTGTTTAGCGTCATAAATAAGTTTGTTTGGATTAACAGTTATTTGATCTCTGCCTTTTTTAAATATATTCATATCAAATGCTTCGTAAGCCGAAGTTGAAACTTTTGCCGTTGCAATATTTAGAAATCGTTGCTGCAGTTCCTGTAATTCAATATTTCCTTCGGCGTAACTATCGGAAGCGCGCAATGCCATTTCTTTTGAACCGCCGCCGGCAGGAATAATACCGACTCCGACTTCAACTAGACCTATATAAGTTTCGGCAGATGCCTGAACTTTATCGGCATGAAGACAAACTTCGCATCCTCCGCCGAGTGTTAAAGTGTGTGGAGCCGCTACCACAGGGATACTTGAATACCGGATATGCATTGTAGTATTTTGAAAAGTCCTGACGGCAAGATCAATTTCATCATACTCTTGTTCAGCAGCAAGCATAAACATCATTGCAAGGTTAGCGCCTGCAGAAAAATTTTGCCCGTCATTTGCTATTACTAATCCGGAAAAATCCTTTTCGGCAATCTCAATTGATTTATTAATTGCCTCGAGAATCTCAGTTCCTATAGAATTCATTTTTGTCTGAAATTCCAGGTTAACTATTCCGACTCCGATATCATGCAGTGTCGCTCCTGAGTTTTGCCAAACAGGTTTATTTGCGCGATAATTCTCCATTATGATAAAGTTGCCTTTACCTGGAATTTCTTTGTATGATGAAGATTTTTGGTCGTAGAAATTCTTTTTACCGTTTTCAACTTTATAAAAAGATTTTATTCCCTTTACAAGCATATCTTTTACCCATGCTGCAGGAGGAAGATTTGCCTCTTCCATAAGTTTAACCATTTTTTCAACCCCCAAAACATTCCAAGTTTCAAAGGGTCCAAGCTCCCATCCAAAACCTGCCCGCATTGCATCGTCAATCTTATAAAGTTCCTCTGCTATTTCAGGAATTCTATTAGATGAATATTGGAAAAGATTAAATGAAAGCATTCGAAGAAAATCTGCAGCTTTATCCTTTGAAGAATGCAGAGCTTTTAGTCTGTCACGCAGATTATCAATTGGTTTAGCTGCTGCAACAGAGGCAAACTTTGGCTTTTCACTTTTTCTATACTCAAATGTATTTAAATCGAGTTCAAGGATTTCTTTTTCGCCGCCTTCACTTTTAACTTTTTTATAAAAACCTTGATTTGTTTTATCGCCCAGCCAATTATTTGATACCATTTTATCGACATAATCCGGAATCTTAAATAATTCGCGGGATTCATCATTTGGACAATCCTTATAAACATTATTTGCTACCTTTACCAAAGTGTCTATTCCTACAACATCACTTGTGCGAAAAGTGGCAGATTTTGGCTTACCGGTCAGTGGTCCTGTTAATGTATCTACTTCCTTAATTGTAAGGTTCATTTCTTTCATCAATTTGAAGACCGCCATAATGCTAAACACCCCTATTCTATTAGCTATAAAAGCCGGAGTATCTTTGCAAAGTACAGTTGTTTTCCCAAGATAAAGACTCCCATATTCCATGAGAAAGTCAATAATTTCTTTCTTTGTTTTAGAAGTAGGAATAATTTCAAGAAGCTGTAAATATCTGGGAGGATTAAAAAAATGAGCACCGCAGAAATGGTGTTGGAAGTCCTCACTTCTTCCTTCAAGCATTTGATGAACCGGAATCCCTGATGTGTTCGTAGTCACTAATGTACCCGGCTTTCTATATTTTTCAACTTTCTCAAAGGTAGACTTTTTTATATCAAGATTCTCTACAACAGCTTCTATAATCCAATCAACACTTTGAAGCACTTTCATATCGTCTTCAAAATTACCTGTAGTTATTCTTGACGAAAAAGAAGTATGATAAATTGGGGATGGTTTTGCAGCAAGAACATTTTTAAGATTTTCGTTACTAATTCTATTTCGCACTTTTTTATCTTGAAGCGACAGACCTTCTTTTTTTTCAGATTCTGTCAATTCTTTCGGGATTATATCCAAAAGGAAGACATTGCAGCCAATATTTGCAAAATGAGCGGCTATACGGGATCCCATAACACCCGAACCTAATACAGCGATTTGTTTTATTGTTCTTTTCATAATAGATCTTATTTTATTGATAAATATTGTTTATTAAAGTTAATCGGTATAAATTTTTTCAATTAAATCCTTATATTTTTCCATGATAATCTTTCTTTTAAGTTTTAATGTCGGGGTAAGCTCGCCAGTCTCAACTGTCCAATCTGCAGTAGTCAATTCAAATTTTTTAATTTGCTCAATGTGTGAGAATCGTTTGTTATATTTTTGAATATCTTTCCAGATTCTTTCTTTTACAAGGCTGCAATTATTTATCTGATCATAAGTTTTAACTTCTAAACCTTTCTTACGGCACCAGTTAAAGATAAAAACAATATCAGGCACTATCAGAGCTGCAGTGAATTTTCTATTTTCTCCTATGACGATAATATTCTTAATGAACCAAGATTCTTTCATTTTATTTTCGATTGGAAGAGGAGCTACAAACTTTCCCCCGAGGTTTTGAATATTTCTTTTG